>DASUFX010000805.1:0-16600 GCA_036274355.1 Kofleriaceae bacterium
TGCCGGCGAGTCGCCTGTACTGGAACGAGCTGTATCTCGATCTGCGCAAGCTCGCGCCCGACGTCGAGCTCGCGCTGCCGCCGGCGCCACCGATCGTCGCTGACCAGCCGATCGACTATCGCGCGCTGTATCGCCATCGCCGCCCGCTCATCGACGAGTGCGTGAAGCGCTTGCTCGTGAACGAGTCGTTCGCGACCGGCGCCGACGCTTGGGCGCGTGACAAGGGCGCATATGACTACGCCGCGTTTCGCGCGCTCGGCGAGCAGCAACGCACTGGCTGGCGCCAGTGGCCGGCGAGGCTGCGTGATGGCACCGCGTTCGCGGGCACGCGTGAGGCCGCACTCGCGCTCGGAGCCGAAGCCGCGCGCATCGACACCCACGTCGTCTCGCAATGGCTCATGCAATCGCAATTGCAGCAGCTGCAAGGTGGCAACGTCAGCCTCTATCTCGATCTGCCCGTCGGCGTGAACTGCGATTCGTACGAGGTGTGGCGCTGGCGCAATCTGTTCCTGATCGACCTCGCGGCCGGCGCGCCGCCGGATGCGCTGTTCCTTGGCGGCCAGAATTGGGGCCTGCCACCGCTGTCACCGATCGCGTTGCGCCGCGATCGCTATCGCTACTTCATCCAGTGCGTGCGGCATCACATGAAGGTCGCCGGGATGCTCCGCATCGATCACGTGATGGGCCTGTTCCGGCTCTACTGCGTGCCCGCGGGGCGCTCGGCCACCGACGGCGTGTATCTGCGCTATCACGCCGACGAGCTGCTCGCGATTGCCACGCTCGAATCGACACGCGCCTGCTGCGCGATCGCCGGCGAGGATCTCGGAACGGTGCCCGAGTACGTGCGCCCGGCGATGCATCGCCACGGCATGTTCCGCCTCCACGTCGGTCAATGGGCGTTCCCACAGCATTCCGGCGAGGCACCGACGCCGTCGCCGCCGGAAGCCGTCGCGTCGCTCAACACGCACGACACGGCGACGTTCGGCGGCTGGTGGCGCGGCACTGACATCGACGACAAACGCGACCTCGGCCTCGTCGATGAAGCGCACGAGCGCGGCGAGCGTCACGAGCGCGAACGCCAGAAGGCGGCGCTGCTCGCGTTCGCCGACGCGAAGATCGAGAACGACACACTCACCGAGGTCGAGCGCGCGATGGTCGCGACCACGACCGATCTCGCGATCGGCGGCGCCGAGATCGTGCTGGTCTCGCTCGACGATCTGGTGCTCGATCCGGTGCCGCACAACGTGCCGGGCACGATTCACGAGCGGCCGAACTGGCAGCGCCGCGTGCAGAGCTGGGCCGAGTCTCTCGATCCCGAGCGCGCCACACCTGCCGCGGCCGCCGCGATTGCCGCGCTGGTCGCCGCGCGCCCCCGCTAACGCCGTCGCGGAACGCACGAAAAATCTCCTGCGGCGATCTCGCAAGGCGCTGGCACGTGGACTGCTCCTTTCTACTGACAGGAGGAACTCCCATGGCCGAATCAGAAAGCAGCGGCAGCACCGGCATCGTCGCGATCTTCGCGATCCTTCTCATGATCGTGATCGCCGGCTTCATCGCGTGGCGAGCGGGCGTCTTTGGCGGCGGCGACTCGCACAAGTCGCTCGACATCAACGTGAACACACCCAGCTCCAACTAACGGGCGGGTCTGTCACGGCCGGGCGGTCCATCGCAGTCGCGCCTTGTTACATCGCCGGGAAGCTTCGATTCGCTGTCGGTTAGCGATGTTGCGCGCGTGGGCGGGCTCACGGACGGTGAACGGGACTCCAAATTCCGGTGAAAGAACCTGTACGATACCCCCCATGCGCCACCTCGCAGTGTTCGCAATGTTTGCGGGCTGCAGCTTTTCGCATGGCGTGAGCGGTGGGTTCGACGATGCCCCTAACGGGGGGAGCGACGCGCCGATGATCGACGCGTTCGTGAAGCTGGACTCGGGCGTCGCCGATATGTCGACGACCGACATGATGACGACTCTCGACAGCGACGGCGACGGTGTTCTCGACGCCGTAGATAACTGTCCGACGATCGCGAACACCGACCAGCGTGATCACGACGGCGACTTGCACGGCGACGCCTGCGATCATTGCCCGCATCTCGCGAGCACGGCGGATCCGGACGGCGATTTCGACGGCGTCGGCGACGCCTGCGATCCGCGGCCGAGCATGGGCGGCGATTCGCGCGCGCTGTTCGAAGGGTTCTACGACGCCACTTCGATCAACGGCTGGACCAACAACGGCGCCGGTAACTGGTCGGTCGCGAATGGCAAGCTCACCCAATCGTCGACGACCAAAGACACCCAGCTCGTCATCCCGGGGAACATCACGCGCGCTGCGGCGACCGTGAGCGCGACGGTGATCCAGCTCGGCTCGGGGACCGGCTTCAACACGCCGCACGTGTCTGTGAGCTCGGGCGTCGGCAACAACCAGTCGTACTGGTGCTCGGTTGTCGACGAGGGCGTCAACAACAACAAGGTCTACGCGAGCACGTTCTATCCGGTCAACCAGACAAACCTTCCAAACACCGACTGGAACGGCACGTTCCAGGCTGGCAGCGTGGTGCAGGAGACGACGACGCTGAGCGGCTCGAACAATATTTGTCAGGTCGTGCAGGGCGGCACGCAGGCGCAAGTCTCCGCCCCGATCGGCAACGCGGGAGGTCAGGTGCAGCTCGGGATGCGCAACCTGTCCGCGAGCTACGACTACATCTTCATCGTCTCGATCGGCAATTAGAGCTGAGCGCCGACCCCGGCCGACCCACCGACGTGCCCTCGTGCGGCACGACGTGGCAATCAGTCGTCGATCTCGGCGGGCTTCTTCTCGAACCGCTTGCGCACGTTGTGGTCGAGGACGGCTTTGCGCAGGCGAATCGTTGCCGGCGTCACCTCGACGAGCTCGTCGTCATTGATGAACTCGAGCGCGTACTCGAGCGTGAGCTGACGCGGTGGCGCGATGACGAGCTTCTCGTCGGCCGCCGTCGTGCGGATGTTCGTCAGCTTCTTGACCTTGTTCGGGTTGACGACGAGGTCGTTGTCGCGCGCGTGGATGCCGACGATCATGCCGCTGTAGTTCTTCACGCCGGGAGCGACGAACAACTGGCCGCGCTCCTGGAGGTAGAACAAGCCGTAGGCGTTCGTCACGCCCTCTTCGCTGGAGATCAGGACGCCGTTCTGACGGGTGCGGATGTCTTGGCCCTGGGGGCCGTACTCGGCGAACTGCGTGTAGAGCACGCCGGTACCGCGCGTGTCGGTCATGAACTGCGAGCGGTAGCCAATGAGGCCACGCGCCGGAATCCGGTACTCGAGTCGCGTGCGACCCGGTGCCGACGGCCGCATCTCGCGCATCACGCCGAGTCGGCGGTTTAGCTCGGCGACAACTGCGCCGACGTAAGCCTCGTCGAGATCGATGACGGCGTCCTCGTAGGGCTCGGTCGTGCGACCGTTCTCGTCGGTCTGCAGGATCACGCGCGGCTGGCTGACGCACAGCTCGTAGCCCTCGCGGCGCATCGTCTCGATCAGCACCGACAGGTGGAGCTCGCCGCGCCCCGAGACCTTGAATACGCCCGCATCCTCGGTCTCTTCGACGCGGAGTGCGACGTTGCTCTTGATCTCGCGCTCGAGCCGCTCGCGCAGGTTGCGGCTCGTGACGTACTTGCCTTCCTTGCCCGCAAACGGACCGTCGTTGACGCGGAAGTTCATCGTGATCGTCGGCGCGTCGACCTTCAGCAGCGGCAAGATGGTCGGTTCTGCGATCGAGGTGATGGTCTCGCCAACGTTGAGCTCTTCCATGCCGGTGATCGCGACGATGTTGCCGGCGATCGCCTCGGCGAGCTCGAACCGCTTGAGGCCCTGAAAGCCGAGTACCTTCTGGACGCGGAACTCTTCCTTCTTGCCGTTGCGGTGCGCGAGCAGCACGCGATCGCCGACCTTGCAGCGGCCGGCGCGCATGCGGCCGATCGCCATGTAGCCGAGGTAGTCGTCGTAATCGAGCGTCGCGACCTGCATGACGAGCGGCGCGTCCGGATCCCCCTTCGCCGGCGGCACCTTCTCGACGATCAGGTCGAGCATCGGGCCGAGGTCGGTCGGTGTGTCGCCGAGCTCGCGGATCGCGTAGCCCTGACGGCCCGACGCGTAGATCACCGGGAAGTCGAGCTGCTCGTCGGTCGCGCCGAGGGACACGAACAGCTCGAACACCTGATCCATGACGTCGTGCGGATCGACACCGGGGCGATCGATCTTGTTGACGACGACGATCGGGCGCAGGCCCATCTCGAACGCCTTCTGCGTCACGAACCGGGTCTGCGGCATCGCGCCCTCGTAGGCATCGACGAGCAGCAGCACGCAATCGACCATGCCGAGCACGCGCTCGACCTCGCCGCCGAAGTCGGCGTGACCCGGCGTATCGACGATGTTGATGCGCGTGCCTTTCCAGGTCACCGCGGTGCACTTGCTGAGGATCGTGATGCCGCGCTCGCGCTCGAGATCGTTCGAATCGAGCGCGCGTTCGGCGACCACCTCACCGGTGCGGAATGTGCCCGCTTGCTTGAGCAAGCCATCGACGAGCGTGGTCTTGCCGTGGTCGACGTGGGCGATGATGGCGACGTTACGGATGCTCTGCGAAGACATCACTTATCCTTCGCGAGCACGCGCTCGCACGCCGCCAGGATGCGGACTTCAGGCGACAACTCTGGTGCCGACAACAGGCCGGCGAGCACGAGATCCTGCGTGCCCGTGATCGTGAATGCGGGTTCGTCTGTCTTGATCTCGGTGCCGGCAAGGCTCAGCTTGCGGACCGGCACGGTGGCCGCGTTGATCACCGACGCGGTCTGCCCGGTCACCGTGATGCGCGCGAGCGCGACGCCATGCATGTCGAGCACCCCAGCGCTCTTCGGATCGCCGACCGGGAAGATGCGCGCGACGGCCTCACCATCGCGCGTGAGCACGGTGCCGTTCTCCGCGGCCGAGCCCGCCCACTGCGTGCCGCCGTAGGTCGCGACCAGTGGTGGGCCGCCGACGATCAGATCGACCGGGCCGACCGAACCGCGGCACGGCCGGATTGGCTTCAGCTCGGCGACCAGCACGCCTGACGCATCGCGCACCTGGATACCCACCGGGTCGGGTGGTGGGGCCGCCTTCTTGCCTTGGCAACCAAGGACGGCCAGTAACAGCAAACTACGCAGCATCGGGGGCGGCGGTTTGTATCAGGCGGACGGGAGTAGAGCAATGCTAAGTCTTCGCGATCCCTGCGAGTCCGTGATAAGGCGTCGGAATGAAGCGGCAGCTGCCGCTGCTCGTGTTTCTCCTCGCTTGCGGCCGCAGCGCCGGCACCTCGGAAAACGCCGGACCACGGCGCGAGGATGGCGGGGTTGCGCGCGCCGAGGCCCCAGCCGCGTTGGCGCCGCTCGCGCTCGGCATGCCGGACCTCGCGGATTTCGCGTACCGCGCGCGCACCGGCCAGGACGCGTTCAAGCTCGCGCGCGCCAGCGAAGCGAAAGGCGACTGGACGCAAGTCGCTGCGCGGTGCCGCGAAGCACTCACCGCGGATCCGAACCATCTCGATGCTTCGTACCTCTACGCGGTCGCGCTCGCGAAGACCGGCGGCGGTCCCGAGCAAATTCTCACGCCGCTCACGAAGGCGGTCGCCGCGGACTACGCGAAGTGGGGACAGGCATCGCTCGATCAGCCTGCGCTGCAGCCGTTTCTCGCGTCGACTATCGGCCAGGCGTGGCGACAGCGCGTGGAGGCCGATCGTGCGCCGTTCTTGGCGGCGCTCGCGCGCTCGCTGATCGTCACGTCGCAAAACGATCTGTTTGCGTACGACCGCGAAGGTAAGCGCTGGTATCGGCTGACGCGCACCGGTGGCGCAGTTGTCGCGACGCTCCACGTGCACTCGCAGAAGAAGCTCGCGTACGTGACGCGCGAGAAGGTCAAAGACGGCGCGAAGCAGCGCACGAAGGTCGGCATCGGTGTCGTCGATCTCGCGACGGGCAAGACGCGCCGCTCGATCGAAGTGCCGCACGAAGTGCCCGCGAGCGCGACGCTGCGCATCGGCTACGCAGAGAGGCCAACGCCTGGCTTCATCGTGCGGGCGGGCAAGGTGAGCTGGCGCTTGGTCGAGAACGGCAAGCTCGATCTCGTGAAGCTGCCGGCAAACGCGAAGGCCGACGCGCCGGCGCTCCTCGCCGACATGGTGCGCATGGACGTCACCGGCCGCACGGCGCGCATCGATCGCACCGCAGTCGCGAACGTCGCGGCCGATTGGGATGACAACTCGCTCGCGAGCGCGATCAAGATCGGCCGCTCGAAGAAGGTCGTCACCGTGCCGAGCCCGGGCCTCATCGATGGCGACACCGCGACCTGGAACACAGATGGCACCGAGCTGGCGTTCGTCGCGCAGCTCTCCGATACGTGCGCACCGAACGTCGCCACCGCAGCCGCGTTCGTTGCCGATGGCGCGACCGGCAGCGTGCACGAGCTCGAGCGCGCGCTCGGTGGGATCGCGGTCGAGTGGTATGGCGAACGCACGCTCGCGATCGCGGGTGATCACGGCGTATCGATCGTGGCGCTCGATGGCAGCGCGCCGCTCGTGCTGACCGGCGCCGATGGCCTCGTCACGCCGCGCCGTAAACCGAAGTGCTCGCCGGAGCCGATCGTCGAAGAGCCGATCGCGGAAGACGAAGAGAGCACGACCGAGCCGAGCGACGCCGGCGTCGACGCGAAGTAGGCGACGTAGGCGACGTAGGCGTGTGCGACGAGCGGGGGTTATTCACGGATCACGCGCAGTTCACGAACCGGTAGCTACCACCGGTTTCAGATAGCTTTTCACCACCTTCCGACACGCCTCGGCCAGTGGTTTCGCGCGTTTGCCACGTGGCACATCCGCTGCTTTTTGTCTCGCCATCATGCAACTGCGTCAGATGGCAACGGCCGGTTTGGGTGGCATCGCCGCCACCGTCGTCGACATGTCGTCGCTTCTCCTGATGGTGAAGCACGGCGCGCCGGTGGCACTCGCCGCGTTCATCGCCGCAGCGTGTGGTGCCGCGGTGGGCTTCACGATGAACAAGTACATCGCGTTTCGTGATCGCTCGCCGATCAACGTCAAGCAGCTCGGTCGCTTCGCCGGTGTCGCCGTGGCGACCGCGCTCTTGATGGCAGCTGCGATGCAGGTGTTCGCCGTGCACTTCGGCATAAGCGTCGTCGTCGCCAAGCTCATCTGTTCGGCGCTCGTGTTCATTGCGTGGACGTATCCCGCACAGCGCCGCCTCGTGTTCCGTCCGCGTTCGCAAATCTCGCCGTGGATGTCTCTTTCGTAGGAGCTCGCCATGACTGCACTACTTCCATTCGTCGACCTGTCGATCGTTGTTCCTGCCTATAACGAAGAGTTGCGCCTGCCGCCGACGCTCGCCAAGTTGAAGGCGTTCCTCGACACGCAGCCGCTTCGCTACGAGATCGTCGTTGTCGACGACGGCTCGAAGGACAACACGATCGGTGCCGTCAATGCAGCGATGGCGACGATTCCGAACCTTCGCCTCGTCGAGCAGAAGCCGAACCGTGGCAAGGGTGCTGCGGTCCGACGCGGCATGCTCGCGGCGCGCGGTCAGATCCGCGTGATGTGCGATGCGGACGGCTCGATGCCGCCAGAAGAGCTGCCGAAGCTGCTCGCGCCGATCGTCGCGTGCACGGCAGAGATCGCGATCGGTTCGCGCTACGTCGAAGGTGCGAAGACGGACAAGAAGCAGCCGTTCTATCGCGTGCTGTGGAGCCGCCTCTGCAACCGCGTGATCCAGAAGTCGCTCGTCCCCGGCGTGCGAGACACGCAGTGCGGCTTCAAGGCGTTCACCGCCGAAGCGGCGCGTGACCTGTTCCGCTACGGCCGCATCGACGGCTGGGCGTTCGATCTCGAGATCCTCGCGCTCGCGCGCCGCCGCGGCTTCTCGATCGCCGAAGTTGGCGTCGAGTGGATGGACGATGGTCGCTCGCGCGTCAACCCGCTCAAAGACATGTGGAAAGTGATCAAAGAAGCGCTGACGATCCGCCGCAACCTCCGCCGCGGCGTCTACGAGTCCTTGCCTGCCGCCCTCTAGGTGAGTAGGGTTACGCCGCTCACTCGTCGGAGAGGGAGAGGTGACCGCCGGCAACGGCGCGGCAACGCGCCCGAGCGGGAGGAAAGTCCGAGCTTCGTAGGGCAGGGTGCTGGTTAACGACCAGTCGAGGTGACTCGCAGGAAAGTGCAACAGAAAGCAAACCGCCTGTCGCAAGGCAGGTAAGGGTGAAACGGTGCGGTAAGAGCGCACCGCCTCGTTGGTGACAACGAGGGCAAGGCAAACCCCACCCGAAGCAAGACCAGACAGGGGTCGTGTGGCCCGCACGATGACTCCGGGTTGGTCGCTCGAGTCCGCCGGCAACGACGGACCTAGAAGAATGGTCGCCAGATACAGAACTCGGCTTATCGCCCTCTCCGACGCGTGAGCCTTACCTCGAACGCAACCACTCGCGACAACGAAGGTTGTGGTCCGTCCGCTGCAACTACTCGCGGCACCGGATCACCCGACCGCTCACCCACGCGCACATCGCCGCGTGATACCGTGGTTCTCGGGCTATGGATCAGCGGTCGCCGGTGCATGAGCTGGTAAACGCGTTGTGGCGTGCCCTCCACGAGCTGGGCTCCGACGCGTCGACCAACGAAATCGAGCAGTGGGGCTTCTCGATCCACGCCGCGTTGTCGGCGCCGGGCCGCGAATTCCACAACCACGACCACGTGATCGGTCTCGCCAAGGAAGGCGATCCGCTCGAGGTCATCGCCGCGCTCTACCACGATGCCGTGTACATCCAGGTCGATCACGGCCCGCCGCGCTCGATGCGCGCCGAGATGGATCGCGTGCTGATGCACGCCGACGGTGGCTGGCGCATCCTCTCGGCCGCAGCCGACAGCGAGGTCAGTGCCGACGTGCTCGCGGTGTTCGGTCGCCGCGTCGGTGATGTCGTCACGTCGACGGCGGGCCTCAACGAGTTCGCGTCCGCGCTCGTCTGTTCGATCCAGCTGCAAAAGGCGCTCGATCGCCACCAGCGCATCGCCGTCGCCGCGTGCATCGAGCAGACGATTCCGTTCCGCTCGAATCCAGTGCCCGATCTGCGCGATCGCGTCGCTTCCCTCGGCGTTACCGGCGACGAGCTCGAGGAGATGATCAAGCGCGCCGTGCGCGTCGGTAATCGCGACGTCGCAAACTTCTCCGACAACGATCCGGCGAGCTTCCTCGACAACACCTGGAAGCTCCTGCCCGAGAGCAATCCGGCGCTGCACTCGCCGATGGTCTACACGGTGCGCGATTACCGCGGCGCACTGCAGAAGATGGAGAGCTTCCTCGCGTGGCTCCCCGCCGACCGCGTGTTCCACACGTGGGCCGACGAGCCGAAGCCCGAGGTTCACGCGCGTCGCGTCGCGCGCACGACCGGCAACCTCGAGCTGGCCGTGCGGTACCTGCGCGCGAAGCTGTATTCGATCGCGCTCGTCGAGGCGCTGTCCGAGCTGTCCGGTGGCGACGTCCCAGTCGATTACTTCATGGGCGGCGTCAAGGATCGCGAGCGCCCGGACATGAAGCGCATCGAGAACTATCTGCCTCGCCTGAGCGCCGCGAAGGATCTCGATCCGCCGCTCCAGCGGCTGCTCGCCGAAGGCCGCGCCTCGGAGTCGAGCTTCGACACCAAGCCGTCGCCGGTCGGCGCATTCCTCATGGAGACCGTCGGTGAAGCGGCGGTGATGAAGGGCGTCGAGATGGCGAAGCGCTGGTGGGCGGGCGCCGGCGACGCGCAATCGTTCATCTCGGCGCAGCCACCGAAACAGGTCGCAGCGATCGCACGCGCCGCAGCGAACATCATCGATACCCGTCGCGATCGCCTGTTCGCACTCGCGGAGCGGCTCGAATCGTGATGCGCAGCGCGCACCGCGTGCTGTACTTCACACTCGCGTTCGCGGTTGGCTGCGGCTCCGACGATGTCGATCTGACCGGCGTCTATCGCGTCGATGCCGACGTCGCCTCGATGCCATGCGGCGCCGATCAGCCGGTGATGACACCGCCGCCTTATCTCAAGTTCGAACAGAACGAGATCTTCGGCTCGAAGTACTACTCGATGCTCGAGTGCTCCGACGAAGCCGCGACGAACTGCTCGGGCGGCGGTCTGTTCGGCGATTCGTTCGCCGAGCCGATCGATGGCGGCTGGCGCGGCGTGATCTCGTCGGCGAGCGGCACGACCTCCTGCTACTACTCGTTCCTCGAGCAGACCGCGAAGGTCGATGGCATGAAGCTCGTCGTCGATTCGAACGAGTACAGCGAGATGACCGCTGACGCGACGAACTGCACTGCCGAGGAAGCCGAGAAGCGCGGCAAGACCATGCCGTGCACCACGCACGAGCGGATCGATGCGACGAAGCTGTGAGCTCGTCGTCGCGCTGTGGTGTGCCGGTTGCGCGCAGAGTGACTACGTCGATCTGACAGGCGTGTATCGCGTGGATGCCGAGCTCTCGTCGGAACCGTGCGGGATCGATCAGCCGGTCGCGCAACCATGGCCGTATCTAAAATTCCAAGAGAGCACCACGCTGAGCGGATTCTGGCTCCTGCGCTGTTCCGATCGCGCGACGATGAACTGTGGCGGCGACATGTTTCTCGATGCGTTTCCGCAGCCCACCGACGCCGGCTGGATCGGCGAGCTCTCTGACGCGAGCAACACCACACCGTGCGTATTGCTCTACAGCGTGCGGTCGGCACGACTCGACGGCGACCATCTCACTGTCGGCATCGAGGACCACAGCGAAGAAGTGCCGGATGCTGACTGCTCGCCGCGCGAGGCCGAGCTACGCAGCACGCTGATGCCGTGCACGAAGCACGAACGGTTCGGCGCGACGCGTCTGTGACTAGCTCTGACCGTCGGGCTTCGGCGCGTCGGCCGACGGAGGCGGCTCGAGCAACTCTTTGCGATAGACGAGGCGGCCACAGCGCGGGCAGGTCTCGATCGATTCCATGCGCGCGAGGATGTTGTTGAGCTGCGGCGGCAGCGCCATGTGGCAGCCCTGGCACACGCCTTTGATCACTGGCGCGACCGCGTAGCCACGCTTGCCGACCAGCGTGTCGTACGTCTTCACCCAGTTCTTTTCGACCGCGGCACGAGCAGCATCACGCGCCGTGCGCGCTTCGCCGAGCTGCTCTTCGAGTGACTTGACCTGATCCGCCATCGCGGCCTCGCTCGACGCGAGCTCGTCGCGGAGCTTCTGCACGTCGGCGTCGCGCGCGCTGAGCTGCTGGTTCGACGCGTTGCTCGCCTCGGCGACCTTCTTGAGCTCGCTTTCGCGATCCTGGATCGACTTGCGCTTGTTCTCGACCTCGCGGCTCGCGGCGTTGAACTCTTTGCTGTTCTTCGACGCCTGCAGCTTGGTCTGCGCGCTCTTGAGTGCCTCGCGCTCGCGGTCGATCAGCTCTTGCTGAGACTTCCGCCAGGCTTCGGTCTCGGCGAGCTTCGCACGCTCGCCGTCGAGCATGCCCTGGAGCTTCGCGAGGTCGCGGCGGAGTGGGTCGAGCTTCGCAGGTAGTTGCTTCGCTGCTGTGTCGAGCTCGCGAACCTTGATGTCACACGTCTGCAGGGTGAGTAGGTTCTTCAACTGATCGCGCACGGACAGCCTTTCGCTTTGCATCTACTTCTGGGCAGCTGGTTTTCAGGTCGTGGGCCCACCTGGGCTCGAACCAGGGACCCACCGGTTATGAGCCGGCCGCTCTAACCGACTGAGCTATGGGCCCGCGTGTACGTGGATGCCACTCTATGTGGAAGACCGCACGTAACGCGAGGGGACACTATCAGGTTGCCAGAAAACGACAACCTCCCGCGTCACAACAGACGCTGCGTCATCTCGGCGCGGCGCTATACTCGTCGCGATGAACCTCGGCAATATCGCACGGGTGGTAGCTGTCGCAGCGGCGTGCCTAGCGGCCGTCGGGTCGGCGACTTCGAACAACAACAGCCCGGCGGTGCAGGCGCAGAACGCGAACATGAGTCCGCCTCCGCCGCAGCAGATGGAACCGTCGCGTGCGCTCGGCCTGTGGCGGTCGACGTTCGGCGCCGTGAAAATCGAGGCGGACAATAGCAAGGGCGGGATCTCGTCGGGCGCCGTGCAGGGCATCTGGGTCTACCAGCGCCGCGGCCAAGAAGTGATCGGTTACTTCTCGGGCAGCCTGCGCGGCAACGTGCTCGATTTCCGCTGGCAAGAGCCGGGCAGCGCAGACGCGCCGCCGCTTGTCGGTGCGGGATACTTGGTGTTCGAACAAACGGGTCGCCAGTACTCGGGACGCTGGTGGAGCGATAAGCGCGATCGCGTCGGCGACTGGAACGGCTGGCGCCAGGCGAACGCAGCGGCCGAGCAGCCGCAGTACGGCACATACGGCGGCAACGTCTACGGTGGACAGACGTACGGGCAAACCCCGTACGGCCCGCAGCAACCGGCGACGTATCCGCAGCAGCCGCAGCAGCCGCAATATCCGCAACAGCCGCAGCAGCAGCCGCAGTATCCGCAACAGCCGCAGTACCCGCAGCAGCCACAGCAGCAGCCGCAACAGCCGCCGCCGTCGCCGCAGCAGCCGTACTACCCGCAGCAGCCGCAGCCGTACTATCCGCCGCCGCGCTGAGCATTATTTCCGCCAACAGATCAGCCGACTGCTCGTAGTTTGGTGCAGATCGCGAGGACGCTTGGCGACCGCGATTTCTTCGCGGTAGGGTCCCGCATATGCGGTTCGCCAAGTACCACGGTCTCGGCAATGACTTTCTCGTCGTGGATCTGCGCAACGCGCAGGGCGACGAAGCGAAAGCCGTGCAAGAGCCCGCGGTCGTCAAGGCGCTGTGCGATCGGCAGTTCGGCGTCGGCGGTGATGGCGTGCTCGCGGTACTGCCCGGCGATCCGGGAGCAGATGCGCGGATGCGCGTACTGAACTCCGACGGGAGCGAAGCCGAGATGTGTGGCAACGGCATTCGCTGCGTTGCCAAGGAGCTGTTCGATCGCGGCGGCGTGAGGAAAGATCGCATCGCGATCGATACCGGAGCAGGGCGCCTCGTATGCGCGATCGAGAAGCGCGGTGATGTGGCGCAGACCGTGACGGTCGAGATGGGCCGTCCGCGTCTTACGCGCGGGGAAATTCCGATGACCGGCCCCGCGAGCGAACGCTGCATCGAGCAGCCGATCGAAGTGCGTGGTCAGCCGACGCGCAACGTCACGTGTGTGTCGATGGGCAATCCGCACGCGGTCGCGTTCGTCGACGGCAACCTGCGCGCGCTTGCCGAGAGCGCGGGTCCCCTCGTCGAGAATCACGCATGGTTTCCAAACCGCACGAACGCCGAGTTCGCGCGCGTGATCAGCCCGCGCGAGATCGAGCTCGTCGTGTGGGAGCGCGGCTGCGGCATCACGCTCGCGTGCGGCACCGGCGCGTGCGCGACCGTCGTCGCCGCGGTGATCACGGGCCGCGCCGAAGAGGGCACCGAGGTGCTCGTGCACTTGCCGGGCGGCGATCTCGTCATCACCGTCGAGAAGGGCCTCTCGAACGTGCTCATGCGTGGCCCCGCGCTGCACGTGTTCGATGGCGAGCTCACGCCGCGTCAGGTCGCGCCGCGCCCGTAACGCGATCGCTCTCGCGAAGATCCGGGGTCAGGCACTACTTCTACTACTTGCCTTCCGGCTTCGCTGCATCGGCGCGCTGACGTTGCTTGCTTGGTCGCGTCCTCGGCTTCGTCGTGCCCTGGACGTGGATCCACGGAGCTCGCGTCGAGCTCGCGTTCGACCACGCGTCGACGATTGCGGTCGCGTCGCGGTACCGACCTGCCCACTGCATGCTGGATCAGTACGGCTTCGGCGCGTTCGGGCGACGAGTCGGCAGTTTCGAGCCGGCAGCTACGTGCTGGATCAGTTCGGCTTCGGCGCGTTCGGCGACGAGTCGGCCGGCTTCGGTGCCTCGGTCGGCTTCGTCGTGTCCGCGGGCTTCGTCGCGGGCGTGGCGGGCTTAGTAGCATCCGCCGGCTTCGTGGCGTCTGCGGGCTTCGTGGCGTCTGCGGGCTTCGTCGCCGGCGTAGAGGGCTTCGTTGCATCGCCGGCCTTCGTAGCGTCCGCAGGCTTGGTCGCCGGCGCAGCGGGCTTCGCTGCGTCCTGCGGCTTCGTCGTCGGCGCGGTCGCAGGCTTCGTTGCGTCCTGCGGCTTCGCTGCGGGCGGCGTTGCCGTCGCGCTGCCAGCGGCGGGCGCGGCGCTGCCTGCCGGAACCGTGGCGCTGCCGGCGGCCGGCGCTGCGCTGCCTGCCGGAGCCGTGGCGCTGCCCGTCGGAGGCGTCGGCGCGGCGCTGCCCGTTGGCGGCGTCGGCGTGGTCGGCTCGAGCATCATCGATGCGCTGCCAGCGGAACCGGCCGAGCCGGAGCCTTGCTGCAGTGCCTTCTCCTTCGCTTCTTCCTTCTGCGTCGCGAGCTTTGCTTGCTCGGAACCGAACTTCTCGAGCGCGTCGCTCGAGTCGTGGCTCGCGATGAACGCGAGGACCATCGACGTCGCCATGAACACCACGGCTGCGCCCGCCGTCAGCTTCTGCAAGAACGACGACGCACCCGAGCCACCGAACACGGTGCCGGTGCTGCTACCGCCGAACGCACCACCCATGCCGCCACCCTTACCGGACTGCAGCAGCACCGTGAGCATCAAGAACAGGCACACGATGACGTGCAGAATCGTGATCAGCGTCGACATGCGAGCCTAGCTTCTAACCCAGCGGGGTGGCCCGCGCAAGCTGGCTAAACGGGTCGTGATGCCTTCACGATCGCAACAAAATCAGCTGCTTCGAGCGAAGCGCCGCCAACCAGTGCGCCGTCGATATCGGCTTCTGCCATCAGCGCCTCGGCGTTGCTCGGCTTGACCGAGCCGCCGTACTGGATGCGAATGGCGGCGGCGGTCTGTGCGCCGAAGCGCTCGCCCAGGCGCTTGCGGATGTGTGCGTGAACTTCTTGGGCCTGCGCCGGCGTCGCCGTGCGACCCGTGCCGATCGCCCAGACGGGTTCGTAGGCGATCACGAGGCGCTGCGCCGCAACCGCGGCATCGATGCCTTCGAGCCCGCCTGCGAGCTGCGCATCGACCACGTCGAGCGTGCGACCGCCATCGCGCTCGGCGAGCATCTCACCGACGCACACGATCACGCCGAGCCCGCCCGCGAGCACCGCGCGCGCTTTCTTGCCGACCGACTCGTTCGTGTCGCCGAAGAACTGGCGGCGTTCGCTGTGCCCGACGATCGACCACGTCGCGCCCGCGTCGCTGAGCAGCGGCGCCGAGACTTCGCCCGTGAACGCGCCGCTGTTCTCCCAGAAGCAGTCTTGCCCGCACGTCACGATCGCCGAGCCTTCGAGTCGCTTGGCGACCGCGTTGATCGCGAGGAACGTCGGCGCGACGCCGACCGCGACACCCTTGACCGCGCCGAGCTGGTTCTTGAGCTCGGTGACGAGCGCGAGCGCTTCGTTGATCGTCTTGTTCAGCTTCCAGTTGCCGACCACGAACGGAATCCGCATGCGCGTGGTGTACCGCGATTGGCGTCCGGATGTCCGGCGGGAGCCGGACGTCGTGCACGGCGCGCGGACGAATTTGCGATGCGCGTCGAGGAAGAATCGCGACGCGAACGCGCTCCACGAAGACACGCTTCGGCACACTGAGGCTATCGGCGAAGCTGTGTTCTCGATTTCGCCACGCCGGCGCCGCTAGGTCGACCAGCTGAGCGTGAACTCGCACTGCTCGTTGCCGGTACAGCGGCAACGCGGATGCGTCGAGGTGACTCCGGCCGCGCCGGTCAGCTCGATGATGCGCTCGAGCTCGGCGCTGACGAGCAGGCAGACTTCCGTCGAGCCGGCGAACCCGGCGAGCGTGACGTCCACATGGTTCGGTTTGACCCCGACGACCACGCCGCCCCACTCGTGGTAGCGGTCCCAGAACGTCGGCAACGCAGCCATCACGGTCTCCGGCGATAGCGACGAGGGATCGGCGCCGAACAGGCGCGCGAACGTGGCGCTCATCGTGCCGCGGCCGACCTTGCGCGCGACGAGCGCGTTCGGCAGCGTGCGCTTCGTGAGATCGAGCGCTGCGACCAGATCGGCGAGCTCGACCCACGCGAGTGGCGCCAGCGTCGAGGCGAGCACGTTCGCGAGATCGGGACGCTCGTTCTTCATCTTCGCGATGCCCGATTCGCCGATGTGATGCTGGAGGATCTTCGACAGCACGCGCAGGTGTGCGGCGCGCACGCGCCCCGAGACCTCGGGACGGATCGACGCCATCGGGACGACGCCGGATGCTTCGTCGATGCCCTTCGTCGGGCCGAGCACGGACTCGGCCTGCAACGCGGCAACGTCTTGCTCCGTCGGCGGCACGCGCATCTCGCCGCTCATGCGCTCGAGCGCACGACCGAGTGCGACGGCGAACGTCGAGGCCGAGGCCCAGCGCTTCTTCGGATTCGGCTGTAACGCTTTGCGGAACACGACGTCGACTGCTTCGGAGAGGCCTGCGCGCATTTGCGACGGCGGCATCATCGGATCATTGAGCTGGCGCTGGACGACCTGCGGCGC
>DASUFX010000806.1:0-11036 GCA_036274355.1 Kofleriaceae bacterium
ACAGCTGCGAGCACTGCCGCAAGATCGTCGCGGCAGCGATCACGGGCAAGACGCTCGCGGTCGGTACGCCGCAACCTGACGTCGAGGATGTCCTCGCGTCGGCCGTCGATGTTTCGATCAGCGGCCGCTACGTGATCGAGGCCGTGCTCGGTCGCGGCGGCATGGGCACTGTTTATCTCGCGCGCGATCAAACGCTGAGCCGCGATGTCGCGCTCAAGCTGCATCGCGCGGGCTCGGGCAACGACCGGCTGCACCGCGAAGCGATCGCGATGGCGAAGCTCGCGCATCCGAACGTCGTCACCGTGTTCGAGATCGGCAGCGTCGACGATCGCATGTACGTCGCGATGGAGTACGTGCGCGGCGAAACTCTGCGCGGCTGGCTCGACGCGAGCAAGCGTCCGTGGCGCACGGTGATCGACATGCTCGCGCAAGCAGGCGCAGGTCTCGCCGCCGCGCACGCCGCCGGACTGATCCATCGCGACTTCAAGCCCGAGAACGTGCTCGTCGGTGAAGACGGCCGGCCGCGCGTCAGCGACTTCGGTCTCGCGCGCGTCGGAGTGGGTCGCGACGACAAGCCGACCGGTGTCGTCACGTCGATGACGCAGACCGGCGCGATCCTCGGCACGCCAGCGTACATGTCCCCGGAGCAGCTCGCCGGCGACCCCGTCGACGCGCGCTGCGATCAATTCGCGTTCTGCGTCGTCGTGTGGGAGAGCCTGTTCGGCAAGCGGCCGTTCGCGGGCAACACGCTCGCAGCGCTCGAAGACGCGATCCAGCGTCAAGACATCCAGCGTTCAGCGCGCAGCGACGTACCACCGCGCGTGCGCGACGTGATCGAACGCGGGCTCGCGGTGAACGCTGCCGATCGCTACACCGACATGCAGGCGTTGCTCGTTGCGCTGCGTGCCGCCGCGGTGCCGAGGACAAAGAAGTATCTTGCCGTTGGTCTTGCAGCCGGCGTGCTGCTCGCCGCGGGTGGGTATGCAGCATCGTCGTTTGTTGGCGCACGCCGGCACGCCGCGGAATGCGACGCGGCCGCCGACAACATGCGCGTGCTCGATCCACTCCAGCGCGAGAACATCCGGCGCGCATTCATCGCGACCGGCGCGCCGAGCGCGAATGACACGTTCGAGCGTGCGGCGGCGGTCCTCGATCGCTACAGCGGCATCCTTGCCGAGCATGCGCGTGCAACGTGCGAGAACACGACCGAGCCGCTCAGCTTGCTCGCTGCGCGTCAGTCCTGTCTGGCCGATCGGCGTTCCGAGATGGCAGTGCTCGTCGACGTGATCAGCAAGCCCGACGCGTCAGTCGTGCAGCGCGCACCCAGTACGGCATGGGCGATCTACGATCCGAAGCCGTGTAGTGATCGCGCGGTGTTGCTCGCGAGCTCGATCGTGCCCGTGACGCGGCCTCGGGAAGTCGTGGCGAACCTCGGTCGCACGCGCACGCTCTACGATGCTGGTCAGTACGAGGAAGCGGCACGTGTCGCGGCCACGGTGGTGGACGACGCACGCGCGCGCAAAGATCGTGGGCTCGAGCTCGAGGCGTTGATCGAGGTCGCGAGCGCCAAGGCCGAGCTCGATCCACAGGCCGCGGTGCCGATCTACGAGCAAGCCGTCCAGCTCGCCGAGGCACTCGGCCGCGATCTCGATGCGGCGGGCGCGCTCGGCGGGCTCGCGAATCTCGCGGGCGTGAGCCAGAACGACTACCATGCCGCCCACCGTTACATCGCGCTCGCGCTCGCGAAGCTCGATCGCATGGGCGGCGACAACTTGTCGCTGCGTGGCTCGCTCGCCGCGACCGAAGCGCAGGTGTACTCCGACGAGAATCGCCTGGGCGAGGCGGAGACCTCGATCCGCCAGGCGGCCGCGGCGCTCGAGCAGGCGTATGGCCCCGTGCACCCGAAAGTCGGCGCGGTCTATGGCACGCTCGCTCAGATCCTGCGCTATCAGGACAAGGATTCGCAGCCCGCGAGCGAACGCACGGTGTCGATCATGCGCGACACGCTCGGCCCCGAGCATCCGACGACCGCCGGTGCCGAGATGACGCTCGGCCAGGTACTCGCGGACAAGGGACATTACGATGAAGCGCTGAAGCTATACGCGCACGCAGACGTCGTCTTCGCGAAGTCGTTCGGCGAGCACAGCCTCGTGCGCGGGTCGCTCTTCTCGAACGTCGCGACACTCGAGCTGCAGCGCGAGAACTGGGACGCTGCGCTCACCGGCTATCGCAAGGCTCTCGCGATCATCGAGGCGAACGAAGGTCCGGATGCGATCGACGCCTCCGGCGCGCACAGCGACATCGCGCGCGCGCTCGCGTCGAAGGGCGACATGAAGGCGGCGTTCGCGGAGATGGACCGCTCGATCACGATCGTCGAGAAAGCCGGAAGCGATGGCGATCCGCGCTTGATCGGACGGCTCACCGAGCTCGCGGAGTATCAGATTGTTGCGAAGCAACCGGCTGCCGGCGTCGCGACCGCCGAGCGCGCGCTCGCGATCACGAAGAAGCGACCGGCCGATGCCAACCCTGTCGAGGTCGGTCAGCTCGATTTCATCCTGGCTCGTGGGCTATGGGACAGCAACGGCGACAGGCAACGGGCGCGAACGCTGGTGTCCGAAGCGCTCGAGCTGAGCCAGGACTCGAAGGAACGGGCGATGTACCAAACGTGGCTCGCGGAGCACCCGCTCTAAGGTCCGAGCCTCGAACCTCATCGGGTCCGTTTGCACCGTTCGTCCATGACCGCACAGTGCGGTCCTTTCAGCTTTCTGATGTAGCCGTTGTAGCTCGCGAGAGTATCTGCGGGGTCGAACGCCATTGCGCATGGGTCTTGCTGCGCGATGGCGGTCAACATGCTCCGCATCTCCTCGGTGCAAGCGAACAGCTCGTCGACCGTAAGCGCCGGACAGCGTGCCAGCTGATCCATGAACCCGGGCACGAGCCCCGACCCCGCGGACGACGTGCAATCGATCTCGGGAATCGTCGGCGGGCTCGCCAGGCATCGTTCGAGCTCTTTCGTGCAGGAGGTTCGCATCGCCTCGGGCGTCGTGTTCTCCCGGGCCCCTGCAGCGCCCAGCGCATCCGTGCCACACCGGATCTTGTGAAAACCCGGCAGCTCGGCGGTCGCTTTTCGGTACGCCGCGACTCGCTCGCAAAGCTGCCTAGCTTCCTCCTTCGACAGGCTGGCCACCGTCTTCGAGTGCGCCGACGACGAAGCCCGGTCCGACGACGAGCACCCGACTACGAGGACGATGGCGATCCACTCAACGCGCATGCCGAGATGATCCTAGAGGGTCCCGTAGAAGACGAGAGCTGCGAGCAGGGCAACAAGGAGCGGTTCGTAGAAGCGATCGAAGCGGGTCACAGACATACGAGCCCCGCGCGTGACGCCGGTCGCGCGAAAACCGCGATCCGCGGCGCAACCCCGCGATACGATGGAGGCATGAGGTGGCTGGTGCTCTTCGGCCTGCTCGCGGCGTGCGATTGGTTCGGTGACGACGGTGGTAGCGGCGCGGTGTGCAGCTACAACGGCCACGACTATTCGATCGGCGATGTGTTCCCGTCCGGTGATGGCTGCAACTCGTGCTCGTGCACCGCGAGTGGTGTCGCCTGCACGGCCCGCGCGTGTGCCGATGATGGCGGCGTCGACGCCGACCCCGCATTCTGCGGCGCCACCGGTGGCTGCCCTTCGGGTCCTGCATGCGGCGCGATCTGTTGCGCGATGGGCGAACATTGTGACAACGGCATGTGCAAGTGCGGCTCGTTGCCGGCGTGCGGCAGCGGCGACAGTTGCGAAGCGCCGGGCCCGATCGGTGGCGATCGGTGCGGCTCGATCTGTTGTGGCTCGAGCGGGCCGTGTCCGCAGTAGCTACTCTTCGACGCGGCGCAGCTGCACGCTCCACTCGACCCCGCGCTCGAGCGACACGCGGGTCTTCACCGCGGCGTATTTGCGCTTGCGGACCTTGAGCCACCCGGCGCCCGGCTTGATCGGCACGGAGCCGGTGAACGGCGTCACGCCGAGCCGCACGCCATCGAGGACGACGGTGGCGCCGTCGGGATCGGTCGTGACGTGAACGGTGACGCTCGTCGGTGCGGTGGCGGGTTCCGCGCGCGGCGCCGGCATCGGCTTCGGCGGCGCGACCGGCGCCGGCACGGGCATCGCATCGGTCGCTTGCGTGGTCGCGACCGCGGCGGGCGTTGGTGTGCGCGTCGAGGCCGCTATGATGACTGCAACGATAATCGTGGCGGCCGCCGTACCGGCAACGACCAGCAAGCGGCGCTGACCGCGCGGCGCGAGGCTCATCGTCGTGCTCTGGGCACGCGGCAGTGAAAACGCGACCACCGATGGCGTGTTGTGGCGCACCGGCGGCGGCAGGTCGAGCGGCTCGTCGAGGATCGGCGGCTTCGGGAGTGGCGTCTCGTGCGCTGCCGGCAGCGGCAACGTCAATGCCGACTCGGGCCCGGTGCCATTCGCGCGAACCTTGAGCGACACCGTCTCTTGGCGGTCGCGCTTTACGAGCGGCAGCGGCACGGTCTCTTGTTCTTGCCGTGCGCGCTCGACAGGGACGAACGCGCGCTGCGGCGTCGCCGGCGTGTTCCGCTCGAACGGCCGGGTCGTCAGCTCGAAACTGTCGGTGATCGGAATGATCTCCGGAACGGCCTGAAGATCCGTCGCATGGAGCTCGGGGACATCGACGACCTGCGGCAGCGGTCGCTCGGCCGCGTCGTTGTCCTCGCCGGCGCCTTCGTGTTCGGTGCCGCGCGCGAGCCGTTGGCGCGTCGGTGTCGGCGGCACGAACATGATCAGCGGCTCGCTCATCGAGTCGTCGTCCTCGTCGTCGACTTCCGACAGCGCGGCACCGGCGAGCCACGGCTCGGGGCGCATCGGGAACAAGCTCTCGAGCGCGCGCATCACCGGCGCATCACCGAGTGCGAGGCCGAGCTCGCGCGCGATTTGCTCGAACGCGACGCGCATCGATTCGGCATCCTGGAATCGATCGTCGGGATCGAGCTCGAGGGCCGTCATGACCACGTCCTCGAGCGCAGCCGGATAATCGGGCACCCGCTTCGACGGCGCCTCGACCTGGCCTTGCATCGTGCGGTGCATCGTCTCGAAGTGGGTATCGGCCTGAAACGCGCGGGTCTGGGTCGTCAGCTCGTAGACGAGCACACCGAGCGCGAACACGTCGCTGCGGCGATCGACCTCGTAGCCACGCGCCTGCTCGGGCGCCATGTAGCCGGCCTTGCCTTTGATGAAGCCGGTCGCCGTATTCGTCGTGCGGACCTTCGCCTTCGCGATTCCGAAGTCGATCAGCTTGACGGAGCCGTCGTAGCCCAGAATCACGTTTGACGGCGAGACGTCGCGATGGACGATGCCGAGCGGTACACCGTTGTGATCGCGTCGCTCGTGCGCGTGATGGAGGCCCGCTGCTGCCGCGCAGCCGATCGACAATCCGACGTCGAGCTGCAGCTTCGCGCGCCGCTTTGTCGCGGCCTGCAAGAGGTGCCGCACGGTCTCGCCGTGCACGTACTCCATCGCGAGGAAGTACGTGCCGTCGTCGGTGCGGTCGACATCGAAGACCTGCGCGATGTGCTGGTGGTGGAGGTTCGCGACCAGCCGCGCCTCGTCGAGAAACATCGCGATGAATCCGTCATCGTCGCGTCGCTCGTCCGGGATCGTCTTGACGACCACGTGACGCGTGAATCCGCCCGGCCCCGTAGCACGCGCCAAGTACACCCGAGCCATCCCTCCCGATGCCAGGTGACGCAACAGCTCGTACCTGCCGAGGCGCTGGGTACGCATGCTGCGAGAAGGTCGTAGCCCAGCGAGCGTACGTCAAGAAAGCAATGCGTGATTCTCGCCACGATGGCGAGCACCGCTCATCAACGCAGTAATCTGGCGCACGATGTGCGTGATCGCGTTTGCACGCGCGTGGTGGTCGGACGTTATCGCGCCAATCGTGGCGCGGCTGTTACTGGCGACGGCTCACTAACGGACCCGGTTTGATCCGATTTGATCTGCACATCGATCAATACGACGCACCGTCGATCAAACGGATCTCGAGGGCAAACGGGTCGACGCCGTCGACGCAGCCCAAATTGACTCGATACTGGCCTGCCTTTGTCGGACTGAGCGCGTTGACCTCTGCGAACGGGTAGACGCCGCACGTCTTGCAGAACCAATGATTCATGTAGCGATCGCCAAACTGATAGAGCGCGAGCGCCTCGGTTCCGGCAACAGAGATTTGCTCGGGCGTGAACCAGCGGTCCGACAGGATCAGGCCCCGGCGGCGGCAGATCGAACAATTGCACCGGATGCCCTTCGTGATCGGTTCGCAGGTGACCGTGAAGGTCACCGCGCCGCAGTGGCAACTGCCGCGATATGTCTGCGTCGAGCTCATGGTTTCTTTCGCAGTAATTGATCGGCAGGGACGAGCGATGGCGGCTTCTTCGGTGACAACGCGATCGGATCGAGATCGGTCGTGCCGCACAGAAAGCAGGCGCCGTTGAGAATCACGTCGTGAATGCAGTGGCCGCACGCGACGCACACGCCTTCGTGGCGTTCGGTGTGCGGGCAATCGGGATCGCCCACGCCAGGTGGCGGCGCATCAGCCACGTCAGCTCCGCGCGAGGTACTGCTCGAGGAGCGCGATGCGATCGTTGCCCCAGAACAGCGCATCGCCGACGAACATCGCAGGCGCGCCGAATGCGCCGCGGCGCACGGCCTCGTCGGTCGTAGCGCGCAGCTGGTCTTTGGTCTCCGGCGCGTCGATCGCGGCGATGATCGCATCGGCGTCGAGGCCGGCACTGCGCGCAGCGGCGCTGATCACCGGGTCGGTCGTGATGTCCTGGTCCTCGGTCCAGTACGCGCGGAACAGCGCGAGCGCGAACGACGGGATCGCGCGTTGACCGGCGATGCGTTCGGCGGCGGTGAGCGCGCGCTGGGTGCGCAGCGTGATCAGCGGGAAGCGGCTCGGTACGCGGAACGCAATGCCGTAGTGCTGCGCCCACAGCGCCATGTCTTGCATCATCCAGCGCGCCTTCGCGGGCAGCCTCGCGGGCATGTCATTGCCGGTTGCTTTGAAGACACCGCCGAGCAAGAACGGCCGCCAGCGCACGGGCACGCCGGATCGCGCAGCGAGCCCTTCCATCTGGGTCGCTGCGAGATAGCTGTACGAAGAACCGATATCGAAGAAGAGCTCGATCTCGCGATCTGCCATGGCGTGACCCTAGCACTACGCAGTGTGGGCTTCCGCTCGATCCGTGACGAGTGCAAGCAGATCGCGCATGGTCAGCCGGGCAGCTGCGCCGGTACCGTCGAGCACGCTCGATACGAGCGCGCGCTTGTCGCGATGCATCGCGAGGATGCGCTCTTCGACGGTGCCGCGCGAGATCAAGCGATAGACGGTAACGGGCTTCGTCTGGCCGATGCGATGCGCGCGGTCGGACGCCTGATCTTCGACGGCCGGGTTCCACCACGGATCGAGGTGGATGACGTAATCCGCGGCGGTGAGGTTGATGCCGGTGCCGCCAGCCTTGAGCGAGATCAAGAACACGTCGCCTTCGCCGGTCTGAAACCGATCGATGAGCTGCTTGCGCGTGGCCGCAGGCGTACTGCCGTCGAGATAGAGCGACGAGATGCCGGCCGCGTCGAGCTCCTCGCGCACGAGCTCGAGGTGCGACACGAACTGGCTGAACACGAGCGCGCGATGACCTTCCTCGCGCAGCTCCTCGACGAGCTCGAGCAGGCGCTGCAGCTTCGACGACGCGACCGTCGAGGCCGAGTCATACAGCTTGGGATGCGATGCGAGCAGGCGCAGGCGCGTCAGTGCGGCGAGCACGTCGAAGCGCCGGCGCTCCTCGCGCGTCTGCTTCGTCGCGCGCGTGAGGTGGGCTACTGCAGCGAGTCTCGCGTCCTCGTAGAGCGCGGTTTCCTCGCTCGACAGCGCGACCGGCACGTGGATCTCGGTGCGTGGCGGCAGCTCGCGCGCGACCTCTTGCTTGGTGCGGCGGAGCAAGAATGGTTTGATCAAGCGCGACAATGCCGCGCGCGCGTCGGCGCTGTGGCTGCGTTCGATCGGCACGGCGAACCGCGTGCGGAACTGCTCCCAGCTGCCGAGCAGATTCGGGAACACGATCGAGAACAAGCTCCACAGCTCGCCGAGATGATTCTCGAGCGGCGTGCCGGTCAGCGCGATGCGGAAGTCGGCGACGAGCGTGCGCGCGGCCTTCGCGCGGTGCGTGGTCGGGTTCTTGAGCGCCTGCGCTTCGTCGACGACGAGAGTCGCGAACGAGCGCGAGGCGAGGTGCGCGGCATCGCGGACGAGCAGGCCGTAGCTGACGATCAGCACGTCCTTCTTGCCGAGCTTCGCGATGCAGCCGGCGCGGTCGGCTTGCTCGCCGTAGATCACGGGCCGTAGCGTGGGGCCGAACCGGCGCAGCTCGTCGATCCAGTTGAGCGTCACTGACGTCGGCGCGAGCACGAGCGCGGGCCCGAGCTTCGCGCGATCGATCATCACCGCGATCGCCTGGATCGTCTTGCCGAGGCCCATGTCGTCGGCGAGACAACCGCCCGCGCCCCACGCCGCAAGTCGGCTCAGCCAGGCATGGCCTTCGATCTGGTATGGACGGAGCGTGGTGGCGAGCGACGTCGGTGGCCTCGGCCTCAGCTTCGTCGACGCCGCGAGTCGCTCGGTCAGCTGTTGCCATGCCGGCGCGACGTCGACCTGCGCGCCAGCCTCGATGAGCGCGCGCACTGCGGGCACCGCCGCCGGCGACAACTCGGTCTGGTTGCGCACGGCGAACGTGCGATCGGCGATGCTGGTCAGGTGCTCGCGCAACGCGTCCGACAGCTCGACCCAGCGCTCCTCGTCGAGCCGGACGAATCGCTGCTGGCGGCGCATCGCATCGAGCAATACGGCCAGCTCGAGCCGGCCTTGCTCGACGACGAGCTCGCCGTTGATCCCGAACCAGTCGCGTTTGGTATCGATGTGTACGCGCAGCTGCGGCGGACCGCCGGAGCTCAGGATCGTGGGCCGCGCATCGATCCATTCGGCCTCGACGCCAGGCGGCGGCGTCTGTACCGCCGCGACAAGCGTGAGCGCCGCGTCGACATCATCGATCGTGAAGCACAGCGGTGGGCCCTCGACAGCGGACTCGAGCGGCAGCCGAGCGAGCGCCTCGCGCACCTGTGCGTGCTCTTCGCCTAACTGTCGACGCACGTAGCCGCGGGCGCCGTCGCGTTGCACCATCACATCGCGCGGACCGGCGTTCGGCGGGAACAGCGGGGCACCGGGCGCAGGCCGCACGAACACCTCGATCTCGAGCGTCGCGCCCCGCACGAGCCGCATGCGCAACACCGTCGTCGTGTTTGCGGCAAGCTGGGCGCCCTTGAGCGTGTGCGGGACGTCGATCGGCAGACGCGGCTCGAGCCGCGACAGCTGCTCGAGTAGCGCACCGTGGCTCTCCGGTGGAAACGCATCGCCGTGCCTGGCGAGCACCGCCCACAGCCGGCGCGCGTCGTCGCCGACCTCGATCAGCAGGCAGCGAGCGTGCTCGTGTTCGATGACGACTAACGGCTCGGACGGAGCGAATGCGTCGAGCAACGGCGCGAGCAGGCGCGGACTGAATCGCGCACCGTCGACCGTGGGCTCGAGCTTGATGTGCTCGCCGGTCGCGGTCGCTGCGAAACCGAGTGGTAGCCGCTTGACCGCGATCAGGACGTCGGGTTCGTCCTCGTGCACGACGCGCGGATGGCCCACAAGCGCAGTGAACGCGCGCGCAGGATACGTGCTCGCGCGCGACGCGACCCAGCCGACAAGCGCCTCCGCAATGCGCGTGTCCTGCTCGTCGAGCTGCGCGGCGTGCTCGTCGAGCAGACGTTGCGGCGTGATGCGCGTGCCCACGCCGACACCGCCTTTCTTGAGCTGCTTCTTGACCAGCGGGCTGAGCGTCGCGATCCCGCGGTTGCCGAACTGATGCTCTAGCTGCCACCACACCTCGACGCGAGTGGTCGCTGGTGCATCGTCGACGGCAGCGAGCTCGGCGAGCGCGCGTTGCCAGGGCGGGCGCATGAGCTCTTCGGCGATCAGGCTGGCGCGCGCTCCATCCGCCGGATCGTCGAGTAGATCGAGCGCCGCGTCGACAAGCGCGAGCGCGTGCACGCACCTGTCGAGCGTGCACGTGCACGTCAGCTGAGGGGATGGCGAGAACACGAGCCGGGTGCTGACCGTGAGCGTCGTCCATAGTTGCTTGCGCAGCGAGATCCGCGTCGGCTCCCGCCAGACGAGTGCGCCGGCCTTCGCGTCGAGATCGAGCGCGCCGGTCGACCGCATCGCGCGCGAGCGCGGCGCGACCTTCCGGCGCAGCTGTGCGCGCAGGCCGAGCAAGCTCGTGACGAACCCGGCGAGTGGCTCGGCGGACGGAACAGCGCGCAACCGCTTCTCTTCGCCGAGCGCGACGCGAACATCCGCAGCGGCACGCTCGAGCCAGTGCGCCGCTGCCTCCGCGATCGGCCGCTGCAGCGCGCGAATGCCGACGTAGCGGCCCGTACCGTCGAGCGAGCCGACATCGCGTAGCGACAGGTTGCGCAGCACCATTGCGAGGTTCGGATGTGAGTACGTGATCTGCTCGACGAGCATGTCGGCCGCAATCGCGAGCTCGTGCGTGACCTGGTGCTCGGTGCACCAGTCGTCGAGCTCGCCGCGCGTCGCAAAGCATGCTCGCTGTGGCTTCGTGTCTTCGTCCCGCGGCGCCTCGAGGTATTGCAGCGAGAGCGCGACGGCATGCTTGCAAAACAGGTCGCGGCCGGCGACCGGGCACGTGCAATCCGCGGCGATCGTGCGCCCGTGCGCGAACACCCGCACCGCGTACTCGCTGGTCCCGACGACGACGCCGGACACGCCATCACCCTGCGGTGCGTACGCTTGCACCCGGCCTTCGCGCCAGTAGCGCTCGCCGCGCTCGTAGCTGTACCCGGCCAGCGCGCGCAGGCGGGTATGGGTCAACAGCGACGCGAACGCCATCCGGGTCACAGCTTG
>DASUFX010000807.1:0-12742 GCA_036274355.1 Kofleriaceae bacterium
GGCTCGTGCTTCGCGAGCAGGCGCGCAGCGATGTGCTGCTGCGCCCACAGCCGCGGCAAGTACGCCGCATTGCCGTGACCGGTGGAGAGCTCGATCGTCTGTTGCCACGGCGCACCGCCGCGCGTGCCGGAGAGCTGCACCGCCTTCGGGGTGCCATCGCCGGCCAGTTTCGCGACGAGCTGGAGCTGTTCACCGTCGGCGAGCTGCGCCGATGGCAAATACGCGGTCGCCGGCACGAGCTGGCCCGCCGCATCGACGAGCTTCGCGGTCACGCCGGTTACTCGCGACGTGTGCAGCGCAGCGATCAGATCGAACGCGCGCCAGCCGAGGTCATCCGCAAGATCGAACGTCGCCGAGTAACCACCGGTCGCTGCCGCGAGTGCTTCGAGCGTCTGCGTATCCGGTCCATCACCGACGCCAACGCCGACGAAGTGCGCCTTGCCTGCGATCTGCGCGCGCAACGTGTCGAGCTGGCGAGTGCCGCTCGTGATCACGCCGTCACCGAGATACACGATCATCGCGTCGTCGGGGTTGGTGCCGTCGAGCAGCCGCATCGCGGCCGCGAGTGCTTTGTCAAAGTCCGTCGCACCGACGCCACCCTCGTCTTTGAGCGCCTGCCGCACGACGCGGCGATCGACATCGATCACACGCGTCGGCGCGAGCTTCTGGCGCGCTTCGACATCGAACGCGACCAGCGCAACCTTGTCGTTCTCGTCGAGCTCGCGGAGGAACGCATCCACGAGGTCGGCCTGCGCCTTGAGCTCGAGCGCACTGCGCGATGCGCTGACGTCGTCGAGGATCACCCACGTGCGCGGGCGATACTCGCGTTGCCCCCGTGTCATAGACCCCAGCTGGACCGGCGCGCGAACCAGCATGTAGTGGTCCTTGCCGTCGACCATCTCCGCGACCGTCGTCTGCTTGCGCGTGTCGCGCACGTGGACGACGAACGAGTCGCCGATCTTCTCGCCGTTCTTGTGATACTTGACGACCGCGTCGTCGCCGCTGCGCTCGACCTCGATCTTGTGGCTCGGCGACGACAGCTCGCAGTTCGCGCAGCCCTTGATGCGCGCGCTCACCAGCATGTCCCCGACCGGCTGATCGACTTCCGGCAGCGGAATCGACAGCGTGTAGTCGGTGTACAGCTTCGGAACGCTCTGCGTGTACGCGACCATCAGCCGCTTGTCCTGATTTGCGGGCAGTGGGTACACGCGCAAGTTGAGTCGGCCGGTGCCCGCGTATTCGAGCAGCGCCGGATCGATGCGCCGGTACACGAGCTCCTCGTAGATCCGGCGCGCACGCATGCGCTCGACGACCGCCGACTCGGTCAGCTTGCCGTCGACGTACATCGCGAGTCGCTGCAACGACGCGTCGGGTGGAATTGCAAACTTGTAGACGCCCTCGAGCACGCGCGCCTGCGGGTTGTGGAACGTCTGATCGAGCGCGACGCGCGCGACCTGATCTTCGACGACGACATCGAGCGCCAGCTTCGCGAGCGGCAGCGGATACTCCTCGCCGAACTGACCGTTCGGGCGCACGCCCGGATCGCGGGCGAACAGCGTGCCGTGGCGCGCCGGCTCGATGCCGTTCTCCTCGCGATGGCGCGCGGTCTGCGCCCAGCTCACGAGATGCGACAGGCGCGGCGCCGGTCCGCGCGTCGGCGGCCGACCTGGCTCGGCAACCGCTTGCTCGCCAGCGTGCAGCACGACCGCGCCTTGATCGGTCGCGAGCTTCACCTCGCCCCGTACGACTGCGGTCATTGTCTTGGCCGGCTGAGCGTCGACGACGAAGCGCGTGCCGAGCACTTCGATGCGACCTGCCTTGGTCTCGACGAGGAACGTGCCCTTGCCGGGCGCGACATCGAGCAGCGCCTCGCCCTTCACCCGCACGTGACGCGGGCCGAGCACGACGACCTCGCCGCCGTCCTTCGTCACGAACGTGCTGCCGTCGGCGAGCTTGTGCGAATCGACCGCCGAGCTGCCGCCCACAAAGTGGCTGACGAGCAGCGCGGTTGCTGCCGTCGCTGCGATCCCGATACCGACCGCGAGCAGCGGCACGCGCACGCGCGCCTTCGTCGCGACCTCCGCGACGCCGTGGTTAGCAACGAGCGCGTTGCGAATCCGCGCGCGCGCGACATCGGAAATCATCGGCGGCTCGCCGCCGCTCTCGAGTAGCGTCGAAACGTTTTGCTCGAGGACGTCCTGGCCATCTGTACTGCGAGTCATGGCGTTGCCTCCACGAAGTGCGCCGACAGCGTCGCGAACGTGTCGCGGAACGCGCGTCGCGCGCGGGCGAGAAGAGATTTGGCTGCGTCGACCGAGATGCCGAGATCGCGTGCGAGCGTCTCGAGGCTCTCGCCATCGACATACTTGCGGGTGAGTACGGTGCGGTACTGCTCGGGGAGATTCGCAACCGCCATGTGCACGAGGTCGCGCGTCTCGGCGCGCTCGAGCACATCACCGGGCAACGGCCGCTCCGCCATTGCCGCAAACGTTTGCGCGAGCGTCGCGTCGATCCGCTCCCACGTCGCCTGCAGTGCATCCGCGCGGCGATGCTCGCGGAGATGATCGCGAATCACGTTACGCGACAGCACGGTGAGCCAGCTCGCTACCGAACCGCGGGCGGGGTCGTACGCGTCGCGCTTGCCGAGCGCGAGCGTGAACGTCTCCTGCACGACATCTTCAGCGAGCGCGGCGTCACGGCCGACGCGATAAAAGACAAACGCGTAGAGACCATCGACGTGGGCATCATAGAAACGCCCGATCGCCAGCCGGTCCCCATCCTGTGCCGCACGTAAGTCGCCGCCTGGTCCGGATCGGAACAGGCGCGCGAACAGCGCGGCGATCACGAAGCGCTCCCTGAGGTCATGGTGCTTGCATGTGTCATCAGGGGTGACCGAAGTGTCGATGGTGCCTCAAATAGCTGCGCGAGCAACGATTCCGCGCAGATGGCGGTCATAGGGATATGCGCATCCTGCCCACCGCGCTTGCGATCTCGGCCGTAGTACACGGCGTCGGGATCGTGTGGGTCAGGTCGCGACCTGTGCACAAGCCCGAGCCCACGAAGCTAGTTACGATCGAGACGATCGAGGTCGTGCCGGCTCCCGCGCAGCGGGGCGAGCCGGTACCCACTGAGGTGACGTTGCTCGATGACAACAGTGTGGCGGCGACGGCGCCGAACGCGTCGTCACGTGGCAACACCAAACCCGGCAAGTCCAAGCAACATCTGTCCGCGTCCGCGACCGGCACGACCGAGACGGCTCCCGCGACGAACGAGACGCCGCCGCCGCGGAGCTCGCTCATGACGATGCGCCACCCGGACCGCCCGAAGCTCGAGAACGGTCCGTCTGCCGCGTTCTGGGAGAAGTTCGAGGCGAACACGAAGCCGCTGCAGCCGAAGGAGATTGCCGGCGAGCAGCGCAACGACGAGATCGCGACCGCCGAAGGCAACCTGAGCAACCAGCGCTGGATCGACAACGCGACCTCCGAAGAGGTCGGTGGCGAGCGCGCGAAGTTGATCCAGAAGCGCTACGAGCGCTCGACGGCCGAGCTGCAGCCTGATGGTCAGGGCACGAAATCGGACCACCGCACGTTCAAGGCGAAGTTCAACCCGGACGGCACGGTCGCGTCGATCGACGACAAGGCGAACCTACGCCGCAAAGGCCTCGGCGCCGAGTTCGATGTCACCGACGCGATGATGCGCGCCAAAGGCATCGATCCGTACTCGAGCTACAAGCTCAAGGTGCTCGACGACACGCGCGAGGAGCGCGTCGCGATCGGCAAGCGCTATCGCACGCAGCAGCTCGCGCAGTCGAAGCAGCTGATGCAGAAGAACCTCGAGCGGCTGTGGGCGATGACGCACGATCTCACCGCGCGCAAGGCGGGATTGTTCGAGCTGTGGGATGACTGCGCCGAAACCGGCAGTGACGAGCTCGTCGCTGGTGGTGCCTCCGCGCGCGCACATGTTGTCGGTTTCATCCGCAGCAAATTGCCCGAAGGCAGCGCGGACGCGTTTACGACAGCGGATCTCGAGCGCTTCAATAAGCAACGCAAGTCACGAGAGCAATTCGCGCCGTACCAGACGTTGTAAGATCGGCGCATGCGCGCTGCACGACTCGTCGTTGTTCTCGCGGTGCTGTGGTCCGTTCCCGCCCACGCCGACCATGGCAAATTCGGCCTCGGCCTGATCGTCGGTCAGCCGACCGGCCTCACCGGTGCCTACGACCTCTCCGAGAAATCACAGATCGATGCCGCGCTCGGCCTCGCGCTGTTCGACGACCGCGATTTCTACATCCACGTCGAGTACCTCTATTACCCGTTCACGCTCGTCCACGGTGGCGATCTCGATCTGTCCGCGTACCTCGGCATCGGCGGCTGGATCGTCACGGTCCACGACCCCGTGATCGGTGCGCGTGCGCCGTTCGGGCTCTCGCTCGACTTCAACACGGCGCCGATCCAGATCTTCCTCGAGGCCTCGGTGCTCGTCTCGATCGTTCCCGACGCTCATGGCGCCGTTCGTGGCGCGGCCGGCTTCCGTTACTACTTCTGAGCCTCGTGCTAAGCAGGGCCCATGGGTTTTGACGGGCCGCTGATCGCCGGGCGCTATCGCCTCGGCCCGCGGCTCGGTCATGGCTCGCAGGGCGAAATCTTTCTCGCACGCGACGAGAAAGCGAAGGGCACCGACGACAAGGATGTCGTCGTCAAGCGGATGACGCCGCGCGGTACCTGGAAGTCGTTCGAGCTGTTCGAACGCGAGACGAAAGTCCTCGGGCAGCTCCGCCATCCGGGCGTGCCGCGCTACCTCACGACCGTCGAAGAGCCGCCCGGCACGTTCAACCTCGTCATGCAGCGCATGCCCGGCGAGAACCTGCGCGATTTCGCGAAGCGCCGCCGGCTCTCCGAGACCGAGCTGCGCGACGTGCTGATCCGGTGCCTCGAGATTCTCGACTATCTGCACACGCGCACGCCGCCCGTCGTTCATCGCGACATCAAGCCGTCGAACATCATGCGCGCACCGATCGATGGCCGCTGCGCGCTCGTCGATTTCGGCGGCGTGCTCGATGCGGCGCGCGAAAAAGGTGGCTCGACGATCGTCGGAACGTTCGGCTACATGGCGCCCGAGCAGCTTCACGGTCAGGCGGTGCCCGCGACCGACATCTACGCGCTCGGTGCGACGATGGTCGCACTCGCAGGCGGCGTCGAGCCCGAGGACGTGCCGCGCAAGGGCCTCAAGATGGATCTCGACAAGCACCTGCCGAATCTCGATCCGACGTTCCGCGAGGCGTTGATCGCGATGACCGATCCTGATCCGGACCACCGTCCGCAACGCGCGCGCGAGGTCGTCGCGCTGCTCGCGAAGGCCCGCCCGCCGAAGCGCCGCGACGAGAAGGCGCTCGTCGCCCAGGGCACGAAAGAAGTCGCGCCGCGCCGCATGTTCTCCGACGTGCAGGAGCCGCTCGGCACGCTGCTCCGCATCGGTGTGCTCGGCTTCGGCTTCGGCGGCTGGGTCGGCATGGCGTCGATCCGCGTGTCGCTGATGCTCACGATCTACATCCTCGCGGCACTCGGATTTCCGAAGCGCCGGCGCGTGCTCGAGGTCGGCCACGAGCTCGATGCGATGCTCGCCGAAGGCCAAGGTGGGTTCACGGACATGATGAAAGGCGCGATGGCAAGGCGATGACGACGAAGCTGATCACGATCCCGTTCTCCCACTACTGCGAGAAGGCGCGCTGGGCGCTCGATCGCTGCGGCATTGCGTACGAAGAGCGCGGCCACTTGCCGCTGTTCCACTACCTCGACTCGTATCGCGCCGCACGCCAGCGCACGGTGCCGATCCTCATCGACGGCGACACGCTGGTGAAGGACTCGACGGACATCATCGCGTGGGCCGATGCGAAGCGCCCCGGCACACTGATTCCGGTCGCCGGTGCTGAGAACGTGCTCGCGATCGAAGACGATCTCGATAATCACTTCGGTCCGCACACACGGCGCTGGGGCTACTGGTACCTGCTGCCAAATCGCGCCGCGCTCGAGTACATCAAGGTCGGCGTGCCGCGCTGGGAGGCGTCGTTGCTCGGGATCAGCCGGCCGCTCGCGGCTGCGTTCCTTCGTCGCGGCCTCAACATCAACGCCGAGAGCGTCGAGCGCTCGCGCAAGAAGATCGATGCGACGTTCGATCGCATCGAGCAGTTGCTCGGCGATGGCCGCCGCTACCTTGCAGGCGATCGCTTCACGGTCGCCGACCTCACGTTTGCGTCGCTCGCTGCGCCGGTTCTGGTCCCGCCGAACCATCCGTTCCAGACGTTCGATCTCGACCTGTTCCCGGCCGAGGCACAGGACCAAGTCGCGGCCTGGCGCGCACGGCCCGCCGGCAAGCTCGCATTGCGCCTCTACGCCGACGACCGCGCCGTGCTTCCCAAGGCGGCGTAGAAAGTTCGTGGGGTCAGAAGACCCGTGCACACGGCTGTCTGCACCGGATTCCGCGGCCCCTGACGACTGCAGTTGCTAGCAGCAGATTCGCGCCGTTAGCGAGCGTATGCCGCACTGCTCCCGGGCATGTCGGCTGCAATTCCCGTCGGCATGATGAGGCTCCTCGCCGCCGCGCTTCTCGTCTCCGTGATTGGTTGCTCGTCGTCCGAAGAAGGCAAAGCCGACACGCCCCCCACGCTCGAGGTAACGAGCCCGGCGCGCGGCACCTTCGCAGACGCCGACACCGTCACGGTGTCCGGCCGTGCGACCGACAAGGAAGGCCCCGTCAAAGTCACCGTCGGCGGCATGGCAGTCACGCCTGCCGCGGACGGCACGTTCACCGCGACGGTGCCGGTCACCCCGGGCGTCGATCTCATCGAGACGCACGCGATCGACAGCGCCGGGACCGACGTCCGCGACGTGCGCGCCGTGCTCGCCGGCACGCTTGGGCCGACGGATGGCACCGCGAAGGGCCACGTCGGTGCACGCGCCGGCGTCACCGCGCTGCGCGCCGTTGGCAATGCAGTCGCCGCGACCGCGAAGACGATCGACTTCACCGCCGCCGCGCAGGCGCTCAACCCGGTCTACAACAACACCGGCTGCCTCGGCGCGAAGATCGACATCACGAGCATCTCGCTCACGAATGTCGGCGTGAACCTCGCGCCGCAGACCAACGTGCTCGCGACCGACGTCACGATCGACAACCTCGACGTCCGGCTGCACGCCGATTTCAAGGTCGCTTGCATCGGCGGCAGCACGACGATCACGATCCGCTCGTCGAAGGCTCACGTCCATGGCGACCTCGCGGCGGCCATCACGGCCGGCAAGATCACGACGTCGCTGCCGGCCACTGCCGTCACACTCGACAACTTCTCGATCGACGTCGGCGGCGTGCCGGGCGCGATCGAGAGCCTGCTGAAAGACCAGGCGCGCTCGGGCGTCGAGAAGGCGCTCACGAGCGCGATCAAGAGCAAGGTGCCGCCGATCGCCGACAAGGCACTCGCCGGTCTGATCGCGAAGCCGGTCACCGCCTCGCTGCTCGGTCACGACATGACGATCGGCATCACGCCGACGAAGGTCTCGATCACGCCGAGCGAGCTGTTCGTCACGGTCGACACCACGCTGCGCGTCGCCGGTGGCGAAGGCGGGACGTTCCTCACCACCGACATGGCGCTCACGTCCGCGACGATGGGCAGCTCGCAAGGGCTTGGCATCGCGCTCGACGACGACATCGTCAACCAGCTATTCGCCGGCCTCTGGGCCGCCGACGCGTTCGACTACACGGTCTCGATCGACACCATCCCGTCGCTCGGCGCGGTGCTCGACGACGACGCGCGCTCGGTCGAGCTGAAGCTGTCGCTGCCGCCGACGGCATCGACCGACAGCGGTGAGCTCGAGCTCGCGATCGGTGACCTCATGATCAGCGTGAAGGACGATGCGGGCGCCGAGCTGCAGTCGATCGCGGTCTCGATCACGACGACGGTCAGCGCCGAGCCGAGCCAGACCGGCAAGGTGTTGCTCACGGTTGGCGCACCGACCGTCTACGCGCAGGTGCTGGCGCAGACCGCCGCGGTCGACGATCCGCTCACCGACCAGCAGGTCGAGGCGCTCATCAGCGGCGTGTGGGGCCTCATCGGCGTGAAGGCCGACGATGCGCTCTCGAAGCTGCCGATGCCGACGATTGCGGGCATCTCGCTTGGCGCGCCGACGGTCACGACGAGCACGGGCTACGTGCTTGCCGACATGAGCGTGAACTAACCGCCGAGCCCAGAATCAACCGCCAAGACGCCGCAGACGCCAAGATCAGAAGCGCCTTGGATCGCGCCCTGCTCGCGCGCAGCTCCGCGCAGACCACGCTCGTGTGGACGTCCGCGATAGTGACGCCTTGTCGCCAGCACGTTGATCAGACCGCACGACAGCACGGTTCTGAAGAGGAGGCTTCTCGGTGCTTGGCGTCTGCGGCGACTTGGCGGTTAACCCGCGCAGCGACGCGTCAGTCGCTCGGTTTGACGAACAGAACCTTGCCGTTGTCATAGCGATCTTCGACGGCGCCGTGCTTTTCACGCAGCCCGCGCAGATCGGCCTCGTCCTCGCCGAGTGCGACACCGACCGCGATGGCGTTGTCGGTCAGCGTGGTCTCGATCCAGTAGTCCTGCAGGACGCTCTCTTCGATCTTCGCGCCGCGCGCGACGAGCAGCTTCACGATCTCCGCGTGGTCAGGAAGGTGCTCCCACGCGATCGCGGCGCAATGCAGCGGCCGCGGGTGCGGACCCGCCGCCGAGATCCATTCCCACGCATCGTCATCGGCCGCGTTGCCGTTCGGATCCGCGCCCATGTCGAGCAGCGCCTTCACCGCGTCGAGCTTGCCGGCGTAACACGCTTCGTGAAGGCTCCACGAGGCCCCGTCGGCGTCCGTCCAGCGCATACCTAACGGTACCATCAACTGCGCCACGCTCGCGCAAGTGACAGCGTCTGCGCATGGTCAGGCACCGCCTCGACGAACGAGCGCCGGAGCTCCGCGTCGCCGATGAGCGCGGCGTCGGCAAGAACGCGCTGCTCGGCATCGCAGATCACGGCGATCGCCTCCTCCACGCGTCGGTTCGCGTGCAGAAACGGGAGCTGCGTGAGCGCAGCTACAACGCTTACGCGGCGCGGAGTGTGAGAACAGCGACCTCGGCGTCGGTTCCCTCACCATGTCGGCGCGTGACTCCCGAGAAGCCAACGCCAGGTGTCACGTATAGCGTTGTCTTGCCGAACGCGAAGTGACCGCGCCGATAGTGCAGACCGATCTTCTTCATCAGCCGATCAGTGATGCCCTTGATGTAGATCTGGCCGCCGTGCGTGTGACCGCTCAACACGAGATCGGCGCCGCGCTCGGCGAGCCGAGGTGCTGCATCGGGCGCGTGGCACAACACGACCTTCGTGTGCTTCTCGTGCGTGCCCTTGAACGCCGCATCTCGATCGTCGTGGCGCGTGACCGGATCGTCCACACCGACGAGCGCGAGCGGTGCACCGTTGATCTGCGCCACCGTGTGCTGATTCTTCAGCACCTCGTAGCCGTTCTTCTCGAGCGCAGACGCGACGCCGCGTCCCCACGTGAAGTAGTCGTGGTTGCCGAGCACCGCGAGCACGCGCGAGGCTGTCAGGCCGCTCAGCTGATCGCCCGCCATCTCCGCCTCGTGCCGGCGCCAGCAGACGTAGTCGCCGGTCAATACGATGATGTCTGGCTTCGCGCCGTTCGCCGCCTCGACCGCCGCGCGCACATGCGAGGCGGGGGTCATGTTGCCGACATGAATGTCGGATAGCTGGGCGATCCGCACGCCATCGTGCCGAGGATCGAGGTCTTTCACGCGGACCTCGTGCTCGGTAACCCGCGGCGGCGGAGGAGGCATTGGCACCACTGTGGCGCCTGGCCGGGAGCTTGGCAATGTCGGCGGAATAGCCGGCGCGGCGCGGGGTGTTTCACCCTTCCAGAACCGATTGCAGGAGTCTGCCAAGGATGACAGCATTAGCCCACATGGCCGCGGTGCGCCCTCCTGGTATCGCTGACGCGCGCGTGCCGTGCCCGCTCTGCGGGGGTCTCATTCACCCCGTCGCAGGACGCTGCAAGCACTGCAAAGAAGATCTGAGCTCGTTCCGCGAAGGTCGTCCGCAAGCTGCAGCCGCGCTGCCCGCCTTGAACGGCAAGCCTGCCCAGACAGGCGGGATGGCAAACGGCAGCAACGGGCACGCGGCGGCAACCGCGATTCCAGCCGCGATCCCGACGCACGAAGCGTCGCAGCCGATCCTGCCGCCGCGCACGACCGCGCGCTCGATGCAGGCGCAGCGGCCGAGCCACAGCATCTGGCGCAGCTGGCCGATGCTCGTGATCGTGCTCGCGGTGATCGCGATCGTCGCTGCGACCGTGATCATGATCCTTCCGCCGGGCAGCAAGAAGCACGACGGCAAGATGTCGGCGCCGCCGGGTCCCGCGTTCGAGCGGATGGAGACCAACCCGCTGCCCGACAAATCGAGCCAGCTCGATCCATGGGACAACGGCGCGCAAGGCGCGACGCCGCGTGCTCCCGATCGGCAACCGCAACCGCAGGCGCCGACGCCGGTCGATCCCGACGATGATCTGTGGAACGGCAGCGGCGGCATCGCCGGCGGTGGCTCGTTCGGCATGACCGGCAACGCGTTCATGATTCACGTGCTCGATCGCGCCTGCAAGAAGCTGAAGACGTGCCCGGATCTCGATCAGTCGTCGCTGTCGACGATCTGCGAGAGCGTCGCGATGATGCCGAAGCCGCCGGCGCCGACCTGTGCCGCCGCTCAGAAGTGCTTCGACGCGATCGATCGACTGAGCTGCTCTCAAGCATCCGCACAGGACATGAGCCCGGTCTCGATATTCGGTTTGTTCTCGGACTGCAGAGACGCCGACAAGTGCTGATAGGCTGCGCCGGTGACGTATCTCCGGCCCGAATTCGAGATCGTTCGTGACCCTGCCGCGATGCGCGCACGCGCCGAGGATCTTCGTCGCGATGGCCGCCGCATTGCCGTCGTGCCGACGATGGGCGCGCTACACGAAGGTCACCTGACGCTGCTCCGCGCCGCCCGCGCGAAGTGCGACATCCTGATCCTCACGATCTTCGTCAACCCGACGCAGTTCGGCCCCAAAGAGGATCTCGCAAAGTATCCGCGTGACGAAGCCGGCGACCTCGCGAAGGCGCGCGCGTGCGGCATCGACCTCGCGTTCTGTCCCGACGTCACCGCAATGTATCCAACCGGCGCGCAGACCTTCATCGAGGTCCGCGAGTTGCAGAAGCCGATGTGCGGCGCGAGCCGGCCCGGTCACTTCGCCGGCGTTGCGACCGTCGTCGCGAAGCTGTTCAACATCACGAAGCCGCACCTCGCGGTGTTCGGCGAGAAAGACTTCCAGCAGCTCGCGATCATTCGGCGCATGGTGCGCGACCTCGACTTCGGCATCGAGATCGTCGGCGTGCCGATCGTGCGCGAAGCAGATGGCCTCGCGCTGTCATCGCGCAACGCGTATCTGTCCGCCGACCAACGCCGCGCCGCGCTCTCGCTCAACAAGGGACTCGCCGCCGCCGAGGCCGCATTCAAGGCCGGCGAGCGCAACGTCGGCACGCTGCTCGCTGCCGCGCGCGCACCGATCGACGCCGAGTCGACCATGCGCATCGATTATCTCGAGCTGCGCGACGCCGACGAGCTCACGCCGATCGACACCGTCGCGCGCCGTAGCGTGCTCGCGGTTGCTGCGTTCGCGGGCACGACGCGGCTTATCGACAATCGAGTGCTCGCGCCGTAAGGCGTCGCCGGCTTTGCTACCGCTGCCGGCGTTTGCCAGGCCGACACCAGGCCTACATCGGCGTGTGCATCGGTGTGCCTCGCTATTGGCGTCGATCGATAACGCCCGGTCACGTTGCCGATGTTTGCACGGTCGAACCAGGCAACCGGTCCCGTGGCATCGCCGTTGCTGATGTCTCGTCGGCGGAGGGCAGCATGAAGAACAGCATCCTTGGTCTAGTTTTGCTTGGACTCACTTCGACGACTGCGTTTGCACAAGAGAATGCGGCGCCGGCCACACCACCTGCGCCGACGACCGCGGCGGCTTCACTCGAAACGAAGCCGGCGCAGAACGCGCTGTACGCGGAGCTCGGCGGTAACAGCGGCTGGTACAGCATCAACTACGAGCGGTTCATTCGTCCCGACGCCGCGATTCGCGTCGGCCTCAGCTACATGAGCGTGACCGCGACGGCAGGCAGCGGCGAGAACAGCGCGTCGGCGAATGCGACGTGGGCGACGCTACCGGTCATGTTCGAGTACCTCGGCATCCATGCGGGCAGCCATGCGCTCGAGCTCGGCGGCGGCGTCAACTTCATGTACTTCTCGGGCTCCGCGGCGACGTTCGACGCGACCGCGATGAGCACGGGCATCGTGCCCGTCGGCACGGCGACGATCGGCTATCGCTACTCGAATCCCGACGGCGGCTTCATCTTCCGCGCGGGCTACACGCCGCTGATCTTCGTCAGCACCGAGCAGAAGGACATTTTCCACTGGGGTGGCATGTCGTTCGGCTATCGCTTCTGAGTCCGCGACAACCGGTTGAGCAGCGACGACACCCAGCCCTGCTTGCCCGACGGTTCCTCGCCACCATCCGATGACGCCGCTGGTTCGGCGGCCACCGCATCGAGTGTTGGCAGGACCTCGATTTCGGGCTCGTCGTCGGCAGGTGGCGCTGGTTTCGTCAGCGGCACCGGCTGCGCGTTGCCGATGTT
>DASUFX010000808.1:0-2100 GCA_036274355.1 Kofleriaceae bacterium
GCGTCGGAGGCTCGTCGTGAGCATCGTCGTCGCCGATAACGTCAGCAAGTGGTACGGCCACGTGCTCGGCGTCTCCGACGTGAGCTGGACGCTACGCGGCGGCATCGTCGGTCTGCTCGGCCCAAACGGTGCCGGCAAATCGACGCTGATCAAGATGATGGGCGGCCTGCTGACGCCGTCGCGCGGCTCGCTGACGGTGTTCGGCGCAAGCCCGTTCGAGGACATCGCGGTGAGGCGCCGGATTGGCTACGCCCCCGAGCACGAGAAGACATGGGACGAGCTGACCGCGCTCGAGCTCGTCACCGCGATGGCGAAGCTTGCCGGTGTGCCGAGCGGCGACGCGAAACGGAAGGCCGATGCCGCGCTCGCGCAGATGGGCATGGACTACGCGAAGCACCGCCGCGTGAAGGGGTTCTCGAAGGGCATGCGCCAGCGCACGAAACTGGCGACCGCGATCGCGCACGACCCCGACTTCCTGCTGCTCGACGAGCCACTGACTGGCGTCGATCCGAAGGCGCGCATCGAGATCGTCGAGCAAATCAAGAAGCTCGGCGAGGCCGGCAAGACGATCGTGATCTCGAGCCACGTGCTCTACGAGATCGAGGCGCTGACGAGTGACATCGTCGTGATCTACCGCGGCCAGATTCTCGCCGAGGGCAATGTCTACGAGATCCGTAAGCTGATCGATCGCCACCCGCACCGCATCCGCGTCGAGTGCGACAAGCCGCGCGCGATCGCGAGCGCGCTCGCCGGCGAGGAGCACGTCGCGCGCATCATCTTCGAGCGCGGCGCGGTGCTCGTCGAGACTCGCGATCCGGATCGCTGTTACGAGCAGATCGGCGACACCGTGCTCGCAGCGAACGTTGCGGTCAGCACGTTGACGTCACCCGACAACAACCTCGGCGCGGTGTTCGAGTACCTCACCGGCGACGGAGGGCGGCATGAGTAATACCGTGCCCAGTACCGCCTCGGCCCTCGCGACGCTTGCCGGCGTAACGTTGCGGCGCCTCTCGCGTTCGCGCGCGCTCTGGGTACTGCTTGCGATTTCGCTGCTGCCGGCGTTCATCGCGTCGTTCCTGCATGGCCACACGACGATCTTCGACCTGGTGGCAACGACCCAGTTGATCGTGACCGCGCTGCTCGCGTCGGTGTTCGTCGCGTCGGCGATCGGCGAAGAGATCGAGGACCGCACGACGACGTACCTGTGGTCGCGGCCGATCGCGCGCTGGACGATCGTCGCCGGCAAGGTCATTGCCCTCGCACCGATCTGCGGCCTGCTTGCCGCGGGTGGCTGGGCGGTCGCGATGAAGTGGACAAACTCGCCTCTCGAGCTGCGGACGACGCTCGCGTTCGCGTCGGGTGGCATCGCACTGTCGTTCGTCGCGGCGGGCATCGCGCTGCTCGTGCCGAAGCACGGCATGGCGCTCTCGATCATCTATCTGTTGCTCGTCGATCTCGTGATCGGCGGCATTCCGGCGTCGCTGCAGTCGATCAGCATCACGCATCAGGTGTGGTTGCTCGCGCGCACGGATCCGGGGATCGCCAATCCTGCGATCACGATGGTCGTCATCGCCGTGCTGTGGCTTGGCGTCGGCCTCTTGCGCCTACGCCGGCTCGAGTCTTAGTCGTCCTTCTGGCCGCAGCCGAGCTTCGTGCGCGACGCGGCGAGATCGGTGTCGCCGTTCGCCAGCGACCACGCGAGGTCGCCGGCGAGCGCCGCGATGTCTGCCATCCGCGGCAGATCGATCTTCTCCGCCGTGTCGCAACCCTCGTGGTAGCACTTCGCGTCCGGCGTCCAGAAGAACACGTACGGAATGCCGAGCTTGCAGAATGGTGAGTGATCGCTGCGTGCCGCGCGCCCGCCGAGTCCGACGTGCAGCTTCGGAAACGCCTTGACCTGCTTGTCGAGCAGCTTGCGTGCTGGCTGCTTCGCGAACGTGCCCATCGCCGCGACGAAGCCCTTAGACTTGTGGCTGCCCACCATGTCGAGGTTGATGTACTGGACGATCTTGCCGGTCGGCAGTGCGTCGGGAGGATTCGCGGCGAAGAACGTCGAGCCGATCATGCCCTGCTCTTCCGCACCCCATGTCGCGAACGCGA
>DASUFX010000809.1:0-6320 GCA_036274355.1 Kofleriaceae bacterium
GTCCAGCACTGCGGCGCGACGGTCGGTGCGGTGCCCGAGGCGATGACGCTCAACATCGCCGCGCAGCTGTGCGACGCGCTCGATCACGCGCACACGAAGAAGGACGCGAAGGGGCGCTCGCTCGGCATCATCCATCGCGACATCTCGCCCGCAAACATCATCCTGTCCACGAACGGTGTCGTGAAGCTCATCGACTGGGGCCTGGCGAAGGCGCAGCTCGAAAAAGAGGACACCGGCGAGACGCACATCAAGGGCAAGTACGGCTACGTCGCGCCCGAGTACCTCGAAGGCAAGCTATCCGCGCGCGCCGATCTGTGGGCGGTTGGCATCATCATTTACGAGCTGCTGACGAGCCGCCGGCTGTTCGACGGCGCCGACGACTTCCAGACCGTGCAGCGCGTGAAGAACCTGCCGATTCCCCGGCCGTCGATCGCGAATCCGCGCGTGACGCCGGAGCTCGACGCGATCGTGATGAAGGCGCTCGAGCGCGATCCGACCTATCGCTGGAAGACCGCTGCCGAGATGCGCGACGCGCTCCGCGAAGTGATCGCACAGCCGGGCATGCACACCGACAACGACCACATCGCACAGTGGGTGCAATGGGTGTTCACCCAAAAACCGGGCACCGCGGCGAGCGGCGTCTCGCACCTGGCGTCGATCGCGCAGCCGCAACGGTTTCCGTCGATGCCGCCGCATGCGCCCGAAGACACCACGGTGCCGTCAGGGCCGCCGATCGCGATGGAGAGCGACGGCGCGATCGGCGCGATCACGTCGAACGTGCGCAGCTATCCGTGGTTCTGGATCGTGCTCGCATTTATCGTCGCGCTGCTGATCGTCTGGCGCGTCAGCTAAGCGAGCGGCGCGAGCAGATCGTCGAGGTCGCGTTCGCTGAGCGTCGGGCCGGCGGTGTTGCCCTTGTCCAGGATCGCGGTCGCGAGCAGGCGCTTGTGGCGTTGCAGCGACAGCATGCGTTCTTCGACGGAGCCGGCGACGATCAAGTCGTGAACGAACACCGGCTTCGTCTGGCCGATGCGATGTGCGCGGTCGGTTGCCTGCGCCTGCGCGGCCGGATTCCACCACGGGTCGTAGTGGATCACGGTGTCGGCACCGACGAGGTTCAGGCCCGCGCCGCCGGCTTTGAGCGAGATGAGGAATACATCGACCTTGCCTTGCTGGAACGCGTCGATCGGCTTTTGACGATCCGGCGTGTGCCCGGTCAACGCGACGTGGCGGACACCGCGCGCGAGGAGTGATTCCGAGATCAGGCCGAGCATGCGAGCGAACTGCGAGAACACGAGGATGCGGCGGCCGTCGGCGAGCTGCTGTCCGAGGAGCTCGAGCAGCACGTCGAGCTTCGCGCTGCCGGTGACATCGCGTGCGGCATCGACGGAGACCAGGCGCGGATCGCAGCACACCTGGCGAAGCTTCAGCAATGCATCGAGGATCGCGATCTGCGACGCTGCGAACCCGCGCTGACGGATGTGCTGGCGGACCTGGCCGTGCGCGGCGACGCGGATGCTCTCGTAGAGCTCGCGCTGCGCACCGGTGAGCTCGACCGCGCGCACGAGCTGCGTCTTGTGTGGCAGCTCCGGTGCGACAGCATCTTTCGTGCGGCGGAGGATGAACGGTCGCACGCGGTCGCGCAGCGCCTCGAGCCGCACCTTGTCGCCGCGTTCCTCGATGGGTTGGCGAAACTGCAGCGCGAACTCTTCTTTGCTGCCGAGCAGCCCGGGATTCAAGAAGTCGAACAACGCCCACAGCTCACCGAGGTGGTTCTCGATCGGCGTACCGGTGAGGCAGACGCGATGGCGTGCGTCGAGCCGGCGCACCGCTTCGCTCGCCTGAGCACCGCTGTTCTTGATCGAGTGCGCCTCGTCGAGCACGAGCAGGTGGAGTGGCACGTCGGCGAGATCGTCGCGGTCGCGCGCGACGAGCGGGTAGGTCGTGATGATGACGTCGCGGTTCGTCAGCTCCTCGCGACGTTCGTGGCGATCGGCGCCGTGATGCACCGCGACCGTTAGCGTCGGCGCGAACCGCTCGAGCTCGCGGCGCCAGTTACCGACGAGGCTCGTCAGCGTGACGATCATCGCCGGCCGATCGAGGCGCCCTTGTTCTTTCTCGGTCAGCACGTGCGCGATCGTCTGCAGCGTCTTGCCGAGACCCATGTCGTCGGCGAGCACGCCACCGGCATCATGCGCGCGCAGGTGCTGGAGCCAGGCAACACCGTCGCGCTGATACGGACGTAGCTCGGCGCGCAGGTTCGTCGGTGTCGCCGCGACAGCTGCGGGACGTGGGCCGAGCGCGAGCGCGAATGCCTGCTCGCGAACCTTCGGATCTCCGACCCAGCGCAACGGTCGAGTGCCGTCGTGCAGCGTCGCACACAGCTCGACGACCAGCGGGGCGCGTACCGCCGGCGCACGCACCTTCCCCTTGCCGCCCTCGCGGTACAGCTCGACGAGGACTTTCGCGAGCAGCTTGAGCCGCGCGGGCGGCACCGGCAGCCAGCGTTTGTCGTCGACGCGTACCGCGATGCAGCGCCGCGCCGACCGCGTCAGCGCCGCGAGGTCGCCGGCCGTGTCGAGCATGTCGAGCAGCGCGGGCAACAGGTCGACGCGCTGGCCATCGACCTCGACGCCGAGCTCGAGCCCGAACCAATCGGGTCGCTCGCGGTCGGGGAGGGCGGCGGCGTAGAGTGGCGCGTCGTTCGCGACGACTTGCCACGGATAGTCGGCATCGACGTCGACGCGCCAGCCGAGGGCCCGCAGCTGCGGGACGGCGTACGCGGTGAATGCGCAGAGCGAGTGGATATCGCCATCGAGGGAAACTACGTAGTCGATGCCGGCGCCGGGCGTGACCGCGCAGTCATCGAGGTACTCGAGATCGATCGCGCCGAGGCCTTCGAGAATGCGGCGTGCTTGATCTTCGATCCGGCGGTCGCAGGCGAGCCCGAGCATGCCGGTGTGAACCTCCGCGCCGTCCTCGGTGAACAGCGTGTCAGCAAACAATCGCAGCGACGGAACTGCAGGCGCGGGCCGATCGCGCGCCCCTAGGTCGAACGACATCGGAGCATCCACATTGAGGGCGCCGATCTGATCCGACAAGTTTTCGCCGCGCAGCGAGAGATCTCCTCACGTCGAAAATGCGCACCGGCTGCGCTTGCAAACGGGAGTTGCCGCCCAAACGCCGCGATTGCGCGCAAACCACCCTCACGCGATGGCACGTTGCTCGCTACTCCAGAGGCCATGAAGCCCACCGAGCTGACCGTCGCAGACCTGATGTCCACCAATGTCATCACGATCAATGCGAGCGATCCGATCAAGGAAGGCCGGGCGGACATGGACCTCGGCGTGATCCGGCACCTACCGGTGGTCGATGACCGCGGCCGCCTCGTCGGCGTGGTCTCCGATCGCGACCTGATCGCGCCGAAGCGTGCCCACAAGATCGCGGATGTCATGACGCGCGACGTGATGACGGCGCGGCCGGAGACTCCCGCGTTCGAAGCGGCATCGATGATGCTCGACCACAAGATCGGCTCGGTACTCGTCGTCAACGACGAGAACAAGCTGGTCGGCGTCGTGACCCAGACCGATTACCTCGAGGTCGCGCGCCGCGCGCTGCTCGGGCTGTCGCTCGAACGCTGATCGCTACGGTCGCTTGCCGTGCGCGGCGTCCTCGGCTTCGATGTCCTTGCGCGGTGCGACCGTGATGATGTGGCCGTTCTCGCGGTACCGGTACCACAGGCCCTGCGACGCCAGCGCGGCCTCGAACGCCTGCTCCCACGGCACGTTCTTGAACCGTACGGTCAGTTTGCCGCGGATGTAGTCCGGGATCACCAGGTTCACACCCGAGCCCAGCGTGATGACCTTTAGCGCATCGTGCAGGTCTGCGTCCTTGATGTTGATGTCGATGGTCTTGCCCGGCGGCAACGTCGCTGCATTCGCCCGCGCCGGCGCGCGCGCTTCCTCGTCGAGATCCTTGCGCGGTGCGACCCGCATCAAGTTCCCGACGGGGCTGTAGCTGTACCAGAGCCCTTGCGCCTCGAGGATGGACTCGATCGCCTGGTCGCATTGGACCTTGTCGAGATCGACGGTGACCCTGCCGCGGATGTAGTCGGGGACGACGATGTTCACGTTGCACGTCGCACCGGCGAGCATCAGTACGTCCTGCAGCGGGACATCTTTGAACTCCCACGAGATGATCTTGTCGGCCTTCAACTTCGGCATGTCGCGTAGTGGCGCGAGCTCGACCTCGACGTCGGGCAGGTTGCACTCGAGCGTCATCGTCTCGCCGTCCTTGACGACGATGTCTTGCTCGCAGCGCGTATCCGCGGACGCGATGATCGAGATGCGGTGAGAGCCAGCGGAGAGCTCGAACAACTGGTTGTTCTTGACGACCATCACTTTGCCGTCGATCAGACCCTTCGCGACACCCGCTCCGCCGACGAGACGGATCCGCACGTGGCCGAAGCCATCGGCGACCACCGTCGGTTTCACCATCACTTGCGGCTCCGAGCTACTCAGACTGAACGCCGCAATGCCACCGCCGATTGCCACTGCTGCGACCGCCGCACCGACGATCGGCCACTTGCGTGCCCGTGCACGCGGCAGCGGCTTGGCGACGACGAGCGCGTCCCGCTTGTCGAGCGCGGCGAGTGCATCCTTCGCGGACGGGAACCGCTCGCGCGGTTCGGTTGCGATCAGCTTGTCGAGGAACGCACGCAGCGGCGCCGACGCGTTGACGTTCGTCTTGGTCTGCGCGAGCCGCCACGGCTCCTCGCGCGTGAGCAGATTGAGCAGCGTCGCGCCGAGCGCGTAGCAATCGGTCGTCGCGTCGACGATGCCGGCGAGCTGCTCGATCGGCATGTAGCCGAACGTGCCGATCGTCGTGAACCCGGCAGTCGCTCCCTGCACGTACGCCGCGCCAAAGTCGACGAGCGCGATCGAGCCGTCCGTGCGCCTCAGCAAGTTCGCCGGCTTGATGTCGCGATGGATCACCATCGGCGACAGGCTCTGCAGATAGACGAGGATCGCGAGCACCTGCTTCGCGATGTCGATGATCTCGGCCTCGGTGTACCAGTGCTCGTCGAGCTGATCGAGAGCCTTGCCCTCGACGAGCTCCTGCGCGAGGTAGTAGCGCGTGTGCACGCCCTTGCCCTCCTCGAAGCTCGCGCAGAATCGCGGGATCGCGGGGTGCTCGAGCGCGCGGAGGAATTTCGCCTCACGCTCGAATGCGGCGATCGCCGACGCCGATGGTGCATGCACGAACGCGAGCTCCTTGAGCGCGACGCGCTTGCCATCGGCATCGTACGCGACGTACATGCGCCCGTGCGCGTTGCTGACGAGCACGCGCTCGACGGTGTAGCCGCCCGGCTTCACCGCAGCACCGCAGTCGTCGCAGCGCTCGTTCCGCACGAGCGCGTTACACGCGACACAGAACGTCGCGGACGCAGCGGCATCGCGCAGCAGCATGTCGAGGCGAGCCTCTTCGGCGACGATCGCAGCAAGTGCAGGATCGTCGGCAATCGCACGCTCGAGCGCGGCGACATCACCGTCATAGTTGCCCGTCACGTAGAGCTCCAAGTCTTCGCGGGTCGGCGTCATGGCGTACCCTCCAGCGCACGACGAATGTGGTTGCGCGTCTCGCACAGGATCTGGCGGACGCGTTGGAGCGACAGCCCGACGGCTTGCGCGGCACTCGCGCAATTACCTCCCGGCGTCGCATAGACGAGACGAAACACCTGCTTCGCGGTCGGCGAGCAGGTGGCGAGCGCATCGAGCACGCGCTCCATCTGCTGGCGGCTAGCGACCACGCGATCGACGTCGGGTTCGGGAGCTGCCTCCGGAACCGCGGCGAGCACGCGCATCTCGACCTTGCGCCGCTGCAGCTCGTTCAGCGCCAGGAACCTGGCTTGCCGGATCGCCAGGCCCGGGAAATCGAGCTCGGTCAGGGCACCGGCTGCGTGCTGTTCGATCAGCCGCGTCCAGGCCGCCTGCACGATTTCACGGGCCCGGTCCGGGGCCATTCCGAGCGCGAGCACCGATAGATAGACCCGCCGGTCATGACGGCGAATCGCGTCATCCCAGACGTGCGCAGGGGGAGGCACGGTTTGCATCGCTTCCACGTGACAAGAACAGGCGAGCGCGCGAACCATATCGCATGAAAAACCTCGCAGATCGCGCAGCGTGGATTACCGGGGCTGCCAGCGGCATTGGCCTCGCTCTCGCACACCGGCTAGCCGCCGAAAAGATGAAGCTCGTGCTCGTCGATGTCGAGGCGGGCCCGCTATTGGAGGCCGAGGCCGCGCTGCGTGGCAAAGGGGC
>DASUFX010000810.1:0-14585 GCA_036274355.1 Kofleriaceae bacterium
GGTACACGTCCCGGCCGCGCTCGATGCGGCCGCCGCGGCCACACTCGTGCTCGAGCGCGTAGTCGCCGACGGCCGTCCCGATCTCGCCGAAGTCGACCTTGGCGGCGACCTCGCGCATGAATGCGCGAAAGTCGTCCGGTATCTTGAACGACTGACTCACCCGTCGACGATGCGAGCACACGACGGTGTGCCAACGCAAGTCGATATCGCTCGTAGGCGTAAGCGCAAGCGTAAGCGTAAGCGAATCTGTGACTGCGCTTTCACGAGCGTCACCGAGAGTACGTCCTCGCAAGAGAGAGCCGCGAACCGTGATGCAGTTGCGACGATACGCCGAGGTGCGATTGTTTCGACGCCAGCAAAACACCGTCGCGCTCCTTCGCGTCCCGGATCGCTGCACGGACAGCGGCGACCCATCGATCAGATCGCGATCGGATCGCCGCTTACGCTCACGTGGTCGCTACATGCCGACCGAATACACGAAGCTCGGCTTGGGATGGCGCAGCATGCGCTCCGAAATTAGCTTGTGCGGCACGACGGTCTCGCTGTCGACGTACTTCGCGATCAGCTTCTCGGCCGCCGCCTTGTCGCCGCGCGCCTTGATGCCGGCGACTTCTTTCATCAGATCGTTCGCGACCGGCACGAGCTTGTCAGCGTGGATCGTGAACGCGCCCTTGTCGGTGCCGTTCGCCGCCGTCGCGTTTGCATCCCAGGTCAATGCGCCCTTCTCGATCAGATAGCCGACCTGAATCGCGGCGAGATTGCCGTACGCCTTGCGGTTGTGCTCGCCGGTGTACATGCCCTGCGAGATGTGACCGAACGCCCAGATGATCGAATCGACGAACGATTGCTGCGCCATCTCGTCGGAGATCAGCTTCTTCTGGCGCAAGAAGTCGAGCAGGTATAGCGCACCGCTCTGCGCCTTGAGCTCTTCCATCATCGACGCGATCGGGCCGGTGAAGATGACGTCGTCGTCCTTGCCGTTCACCTTGTACTCGTGCGCGGGGCCGAGGTTGTGCGTCGCCTCGTGCAGGATCGTCGACAGCAGGCCCGGCTCCGTCGACTCCGGGTAGAGCTTGGCGCTCGCGGCATCGAGCAGGCTTTCGGCTTGCTGCTTGCGTGCCGCGCGGCTGTCCGGATCGGTGTTGATGTTGACCATCGCGACGGTGCGGCCGCGCCCCTCGTTCGCGACCGGGCCCCAGTTCGGCAGGCTCTGACCGATCGTAGCGCCGAGCGGCGCGCGGTCCTCGCCCGCGTTGATGATGATGTCGATGAAATCGGGCAAGTGGAACGTGACCTTGCGCGCCTTGTACGGCGCACCGGCGACCTTCGCGATCGCGTCCTCCATCTCCTGCTGCACCGGCACGAGCCTCGCCTGCCACTCCTTGCTGCCTTGGTTGATGCGCGCGAACGACAGGTGAAAGCCTGCCTTCTGTGCGCACGGTTCCCAGTACGTCTCGTCGGGAGCGACGCGCACGTACCACTTCGAGTTGTCGACGCTCATCTTTGCCCACGCCTCGTCGGCGGGGACCCAGTCGTTGGAGCCGAAGCTCGCGGCCGCGGCCTTGAGGTACGCGACGAGCGGCTGCTCGTTCGGATCCTTGATGCCGTTCGCGGTCTCCGTGAGCGCGTTCGCGATCGCGGTCATCTTGTCTTTGTAGGCCTCGGTGTACGGCACCGGCTTGAGCGCATCGCCTTCGCCACGAACCACGTTGAAGTGGCCCATGAGCGCCTCGCCGTCCTTGCGCGCCTGGAGGTCCTTGCAGAACGTGTCCTTCGTCTGGATCGCGGCCGGATAGAGGTCGACCGGGACCTTTGGCGCGCCCGGCAGCGGCGAGCACGCCGGATCCTTGCTCGACACCGGGCCTTCACACTTCGCGCCTCGGTTGCGGCGGAACAAGCTGCGGCTCTCCGGATCCGCCGGCAGCTGTGCGACCACGGCCTTCGACCCGTTCGTGGTCTCGAAGAGGTCGTCGATCTGATCACCGATCGCGAGCATGCGCTTCACGAACGTCTTGTCGTCGGCAGATAACGTCGAGAAGTCGCTGCGCACGAGCGTCGCGCGGCCGGCGTCGAGATCCTGGCGAACGAGCGCGCGCCGCTTACCGTCCTCGGTGCTGGTGTCGAGCGGCGGCTCTTTCGACGCCGCCACGATCTTGTTATAGGCCGCTTCGAAGTCCGCGGTGAACTTGCCGTCCGCGGTCCACGTCGGCGACGTGCCGTAGAACAACAGAGGTGCGACTTCGTCGGCGTCGAGCACCTTGTTGTTGTTGCCGTCGACGATCCAGTAGACCGGGATGTTGAGGCGCACGGCGAATCGATTGAAATCGGGACGCGCGATCTGGTCGTGTGCCGCAGCCGCAGCCGCCGAGCCCGAGCCAGTCTTCGGCGCCTCGCGCGGTTGGGGTTCTTGCCGTCGCTTGCAGGAAACAGCCAGGAGCGTGAGGAGAACGAGCGTCCAGGTACGCATGGCGCGAACGCTACCATGGTGGTGGTACCGTCGCTGTGCGTGCGGGGTTGCATCAACGCGCTCGTGCTTGCCGTCGCAGCCGTCGCAGCTGTCGCAGCGGACGCTGGTGCGCGCTCCGGCGAGCCCATCGTGTTCGTCGGAGCTGACCCCGCATTCTCGAGCGCGCTCGATGACGCGCTATTGCCCGCCGGCATGGACGTGTTGCCGATCGGCATCTTGCCGGCACCGGCGCTCGCCGAATTCGCAGCACGCTCGCGCGAGCTTGCCGACCGCGAGCACGCGACCGCGACGGTGTGGCTGTTGCCCGCGCAGAGTGGCGCAACGCTCGTCGCGTATGATCGCGGCGTCGATCGCTTGCTCGTGCGCGAGCTGCCGTATCGCTTGCCGCTGTCGGCGACGCAGGCTGCCGAGGCCGCGCGCATGGTGCGCACGATGTTGCGTGCGCTGCGCGTGACACCCGATAGCGAGCTCGCGCCACCACCGGTCGCGCCAACCGGTCCACCGCAGCCGCTGATCGCCGCGAGTCTTGGCATCGGCGCATGGTTCGCAGCACCCGGCACCGACAGCGCGCTCGCCGGAAGCTTGACGGTCGCGTGGCGGCCGCATGGCCTGGGCGCCGCACTCACCGGCATGCTCGCGCCCAGCGCTGACGTCATGAGCGTGACGTTCGAGGGCCGGATCAGCGACATCGTGATTGCTGCGGAAGCGCGCAAAGCGCTGCTGCTCCCGCCCGCGATCCGGGTGACCCCGGCAGCCGGGATCGCGCTGCATCTGCTCCGGCTGACCGGGTCGCTTGGGGGCGGCAGCGAGCTGTCGTCCCGCCGCTACGACCCTGCCGCGCGGCTCGGCGTAACTGCTGGTTATGCCCTGCCTCGTGGCCTCGAGGTCGGCCTCAGCGTGTCGGCGGATTGCCTACTCCAGCGCCAGCGCTACCAGGTCGCAAGTGAGGAGATTCTGGTCATTCCTCGCCTTCAGGTCGTGACCGGGATCGTCGTCGGGTTGAGACTCTAAGGAGGAGCGCGACTTATTTCGGGGAAGCAGCCACTAGATGGCGTGGGCCTGTCTATCGTCGAACGCCCGACGCCCGAGGACGACGCGGAGCTTGTTGCCGCGTGCGTTGCCGGGGACATGGCGGCCCAGCGCGCGCTGTTTCGCCGCGAGTATCCGCGGGTCAACGCGACGGTCTACCGGCTCATCGGCTCCGCGCGCGATGCCGATGACCTCGTGCAGGAGACCTTCATCGCCGTGTTTCGCGGCCTCCCGCGGTTCCGCGGCGACAGCAAGCTTGCGACCTGGATCGATCGGATCGCCGTGCGCGTCGTGTTCCATCATATTCGCGACCGCGGCCGCGCGCCGATTCCACTCGACGTGATCGGTGACGTCGAAGGCAACGGTGGCTCGACCGATGCGCAGGCACATGCGCGCGATGGGCTACGTCGTTTCTATGCCGCGCTCGCCGAGCTCACGCCCGAAGCGCGCACCGCGTTCGCGTTGTTCGCGATCGACGGTCGTTCGATCTCGGAGGTCGCGCAGGTGACGCAGACCTCGTTCGTCGCAGCGAAGTGCCGAATCTGGCGCGCACGCCGCGAAATCATGAAGAAGGCAAAGGACGATCCGGTGTTGGCAGAGCTCGTAAAGGAGGACCGATGAAGCGCATCGTCGTCGATCCTCCAGTCAGTGAAGCACGTCGCGAGCGCGTCGAGCGTCAGCTGTTCCAGCAGCTAGCCGCCGTCCGCGTCGCTGATCGCGCAGAGGCAGTCATTCCGCCGCCGAAGAAGAGCCGCGCAGCGATGTGGTGGGGGGCCGCGGCATGCGCTGCAGCGGTGGTTGCAACCGTTCTGTTCATCACACGCGACGGTGCGACAGGGGGACAGCTTGCGCAGCCGTCGCGTGTGGTGACTCCTGTCGATAGCGAGAGCACGTTTACGATCGGCCACGAAGCTGTGGTCGTCGCGAAGCGCGATACCAGTGTCGAGTGGCACCAGGGCCGCGATGGCTCGATCACGTTGCAGCTCGCGCGCGGCGCCGTCGATTGCCAGGTCGAGCCGCGTCACGGTCGCCCGCCGTTCAAGGTGGTCAGCGGCGACATCACCGTCGTTGTTGTCGGTACGCGCTTCACGGTCACTCGCACGCCGAGCCCGCGCGTCGATGTCGCGCACGGCAAGGTTCGCGTCGAAGCACCGGGTGGCACGTGGTTCGTCGAGGCCGGTGAGTCGTGGACGCCGATTTCGGTGACCGCGATCGAAGAACCCGATCAGGCTTCGGACCCCGGGCTTCAGGCTTCGGGTCCTGCGCCAGAGATCGAGATGGATCCGATCAAGGTGTCGCGCGCGAAGAAGGCGGCGGCGCCGCCGGCGCCCGAGTCCGACTCTGGCCGAAGCCTGAAGCGCGAGGCCCGAAGCCCGTCCAGCCCGATCGCGCCGCCCGAGACGCGCGAGCTCGCGAAAGAGGCGTACCGCGCCGCGCAGCACCTCGAGAACACGGACCCCAAGCTCGCCGCCGCGAATTACCGCGCGATCGCGCTGGGCAAGGATGATGGTTGGGCTGCGACCGCGCTGGTCGCGCTCGCCGAGCTCGACCTCAAGCAGAACGAGCCGCAAGCGGCGCTCGATGCGCTCGACGAGCATGCGCGTCGGTTCCCGCGCTCCGCGATGCGCGAGGACGCGGCCTGGTTCCGCATCGAGGCGCTACGTTCGATGGGTAAGCGTGACGAAGCCCGCGGTGCAGCCGCCGATTATCTGCGCGAGTTCCCAGACGGCGTCTACGTGAAGCCCGCCGCACGCTTGGTCAAGTAACAGCGTGACGAACGACGCGGCGTAGCCGCGTATACTCTGAGACAGTTCTCAGCAGGCACCTAGTGCCTGTGCCTGGCTATGCTTCGACTAACGATGTTCCTGTTGGCTCTCGTGGGGTGCACCGAGACGGTGCATCTGTCGCGCGATCCACTCGAGGGCCTCGTGTCCCTCGAGCTCACGCCGTTCGATTCGACGATCAAGATCACCGACATCGCGCCGCCACATCACACGCTGCAATTCTTGGCGATGGGGCACTTCGAAGACGGCACGACGCGTGACATCACCGTGCTCGTCGAGTGGGCGATCGACAATGCCCTGCTCGGCACGTTCGACACGCGCGGCCTGTTCACCGCGTCGCATGCCGCCGCTGGCCACGGCAACGTCACGATCGAAGCACGCGGCCTGCAGGCGACGACGCAGCTCACCGTGATCATCGACGCGACGGTGATCGATCCGGCGTTCCCACCGCCGGGCGCGAACCTGTTCGATCCATCGATTCCGTTCACGACCGATCCGATGCGATCACCGACGCTGACCTACCCGGCCGAAACCACGACGTTCCCGCAGAACATCGCGAGCACGTTGTTCCAGTACGAGCGCGGCACCGGCAACGACGCGTTCCGCATCGTGTTTGATTCCGAAGTCATTCACCTCGCGGTCGAGACCGGCTCCGATCGCTGGCAGGCAGACGGTGACATGCAGCGGCTGCTCGCCGCGACCGGAATCACCGCGCCGATCCGCACCGAGATTCAGGCGCGCGCGTCGACCATGATGCCGGCGATGATTTACGTCGGCAACCACGCGACGCTCACGTTCACGAAGGATGCGCCCGGCGGAGCGCTGCTGTTCTGGTCAGCGGCGACCAACGGCATCATGCGTGGTGGCGTCGAGATGCAGTCGGCCGGCAAGCTCTACCCAGCATCGACGACGTGCGTCGGCTGCCATGCGGTGTCACGCGACGGTGCGCAACTCGCGATGGGCGTCGACAACATGCCGACGACCGACTTGCTCACGGTCGATATGGGCTCGCTCTCGCCGCGCATTCCACAGAGCCCGGCGCGGCCGATGGGCTGGGCGACCTACTCGCCCGACGGCACGCGGCTCATCGTCGCGAACAACGGCGTCCTCACGCAGTACGACAGTGCGAGCGGGATGTCCCTCGGCACCGTGCCGCTTCCAGCGATGCGTTATGCGACCCATCCCGACTGGTCACCCGATGGCCAATGGATCGTCGTCGCGATGACGAGCACAGCGCCGACGAACATGGACGTCAAATCCGCGAGCATCGCGAAGATTCCGTTCAACGACGGCGCGTGGGGAACGCCGCAGATCATCGTGTCGGGCTCGATGATGAGCAACAACTACTTCCCGCGCTGGTCGCCCGACGGCGAATGGTTCGCGTACGTGCACGCAGGCGGGACATCGCAAGGCGCCGTGACCGCAGAGCTGATGCTCGTCGCCTCCGCCGGTGGCTCGCCGAAGAAGCTGCAGCTCGCGAGTCACCGCGTCGGCACGCAGGACAATGTTGCCGATCTCGCGAGCTCGATGCCGTCGTGGGCACCACACAACACGCTTGCGCCGCCTCCCGAGCGCGACTGGATCTCGTTCGTATCGGCGCGGCCGTACGGCGCGGTATTGCCGACAGCGGGCCGCGGGCAGATCTGGGTGACCTCAGTCGATCTCTCCACGCCAGGCGATCCATCGAGCGCGGCTTTTTGGTTACCGTGTCAGGACGCGACCGTGCTGAACAACAACCCGGTATGGACGAAGACCGAGGTCGCCGAATGATGCGCCTGATACCGTTGTTGCTCGTCCTCGCGCTCGCGACGCCTGCGCATGCCGGTTCTGTTGGCATCGTCGTCACCGGCGACTCGGAAATGCAGGACGGTCTCGAGCTCCAGCTCGAGGGCTGGCTGAAGTCGCACGGCCACAAGGTCGGCGCCGGGCTGCCGGACGATGCGAAGAGCTCGCTCTTGAATTGCATGGTGATCGACGACGAGGCGTGTGCACGCGGCATCGTCGATTCGCGCTCGAAGAGCGACAGCGTGGTGTTCGCCGAGATCCGTAAGCCGCGCACGCGCGCGAGCAACGCGACGACGCTCATCGTCCTCTGGCTCGTCAAAGGCAAGGAGCCGGTGGGCATGCGGAAATCGTGCGAGGACTGCAACCCAGACCTCCTGGACAGCATGCTCGACGAGGTGCTGACCACGGTCGTTGGTGCGAGCGAGCTCGCGCGCGGCCGGCTCGAGCTGCACTCCAAGCCCGAAGGCGTGACCGTGATGCTCGACAACCAGAACGTCGGGATCACGCCGCTCGAGCGCGAAGTGGCCGCTGGATCGCACACCATCGTGCTGATGTCGAAGGGGCGGAAGGTCGGTGAACGCACGCTGAAGCTGCAGCCCGAGATGACGGCCGAAATCACGATGCCGGTCGTGATCCCGCCCGACGAGGATCGGCCGTCGAAGGTGCTCCCCGGCGTCATCCTCGCGGTCGGCGGCATCGCGATCGCGACCGGCGCGGTGCTCTACTTCACGAGCGAGGTCGATGACGGCACGAAGCCGATGTATCGAGACAGTAAGCCACCAGCGATCGGCATCGCCGCGGGCGGTGTCGCGCTCGCGGCGATCGGCACGTATCTGTGGTTCCGCACCGGCACCAGCGACTCGACACCGGTCGCTGCCATCGACCAACACGGAGGATACATAGGATGGGCGCGCGCGTTCTGATCCTCATCCTCGCGCTCGCTGCGTGCGAGAAGCAGAGCAAGCTGTATTGCGAGAAGCATCCCGGCGATCTCGACAACTGCGGCTTTCTCGACGCCGGCATCGACGCACGGCCGATGTGCGCGAGCGACATGGACTGCGCTGCCACGCCGAGCGCGCCGTACTGCGAGCTCAACATCCACGAATGTGTCGAGTGCTATCAGTCCGGCCAGTGCACGGCGAATCCCGTCGAGAAGTTCTGCGACCTGTCGACGTTTCAGTGCACGAGCTGCGTGAGGAACACCGACTGCACGTCGAACGTGTGCTTGCCGAACGGTGAATGTGGCGACGACAGCAATGTGGCCTATGTCGACCCCGATCTGGGCGGGAACAACGCAACGTGCGCGATGGCCACGCCCTGCAAGACGCTCGCTGCCGCGCTGACGACGAAGAAGCCGTTCGTCATGCTCAAGGGCATGCTCGACGAGACGGTCACGATCGACGCGCAGTCGGTAACGATCCTTGCCGAGCCCGGGACCGTGCTGACGAAATCATCGAACGGCGTGGTCCTCACGATCACAGGCAGCAGCGATGTCTCGATCTTCGATCTCACGATCGTCGGCGCCGCTGAAAAAGGCATCGCGCTCGACATGAACAGCACGCTGCGCGTGAACCGGGTGACGATCACCGGCTGCGACGGGAAGGACCGCCGCGCGATCGAGGCGAAGAACGCGACGCTGTTCGTTTCGCGCTCGACGATCTACTCGAACCTCGGCGGCGGCGTGTACGTCGACGCCGGCTCGATCTACCAGATCACGAACTCGTTCTTCTATCGCAATGGCGACGTCGGTTCCGCGACCGGTGGGCTGACGCTTCTGCCGACGAGCTCCGCACTCAACCGCTTCGAGATGAACACGGTCGTCGACAACCATGCGAAGGCGACCGTGCCCGGCGGCGTGAGCTGCTCGGCTAACATCGCGGCGCCAAACAACCTCGTGGTCCACAACACGTCCGGCACGATCCTGCTCGACACGACACAGATCCAGGTCGGCGGTTGCAACTTCGACGACTCACACTACGGCGGCGATCTCACCGAGTACATGTTCAAGGTCCCCGACGGCACGGGGCCGTGGGACTACCACGTGAACGCCGGCAGCATGGCCATCGACCGCGGCGTGACGAGCGACATCAAGTTCGACCTCGACGGCGAGACCCGCCCACAGGGTACGCAGAACGACCTCGGCGCCGACGAATTCAAGTAGAGCGTGGCGATCCGCCGTGTCACGCTAGTCGCGATGCGCGGGTTGTTGCTGGTCTATCTCGTCGCGCGCGTGGCTAGCGCGGAGCCTGCGCCGCCGCCGCATCTCGCCGCGTACAAGGCCGATGCGAAGGCCGAAGCGATCGCACGCGCGCTGTGGGACGACTACGGCGACGTCGCGACCGTCGGCGCCGAAGAAGACATGGACGGTGGCTATCGCGGCACGATCCACCTCGTCCCCGAGCTACCGATCAACAAGTACAGAACGCAGCTCGAGTGGGTCGCCGCGGCGATGAAGGACATCGACGCGTTCTTCTCGGCGTTCGACACGAAGCCGAGTTATCGCTGGAAGCAGCTGACGTTTCAGTTCGTGCGCTCGGTGAAGAAGCGAACGCCGAGCGCCTACGCGACGGGTTGGGCAATCACACACAACGTCGCCGGCTCGCTGCTCACGAGTGCGCGTGGCGTACGCGAGACGTACTTTCACGAGCTGTTTCATCTGAACGATTTCGATCACAACGACTGGTCGCAGAAGACGCTCGGCAAGGACTACGCGGCGATCGTCAAGAAGTGCGGCATCAAGGTGAAGTGCCTCGACCCGTACGCGCCGAACACCACGAAGGTCCGCGCGACGGGCACCTACTACGCGTTCCAACCGAACAATGGCAACGGCGTGCACGAGTACGCAGCCGAGCTCGCGGTCCGCTACTTCAAGGAGCAGACCGAGATGCAGACGAACCGCAGGTTGGGGCAGAAGGCGTTCAAATGCGGACCGCCAGAAAATGCGCGCGCGTGGCAGGCGCTCGTCGACGAATTCTTTGCGGGCCGCGATCTCGTGCCCCCCTGTAGCTAACCCCGCGATCAGAGAAACGAGCGCTCCCGCCACATGCGTGCGCTACTGCGCTCGGTGTGCGCATGCGCTCGTTTTGGCTCTCGAAGTCGCTCGAAGTACTGGAGAGGACATACGTAATCCGGGCACATGCCATGCAGAACATGCGGGGTCCGGGGTATGGCTGTCGGGTCGTTACGCAGTGGAGAAGTTTGGCTTTTCCAACGGGAGTAAATGGAACCACGGTGCACATGATGATGGATCCTCCGCAAGCGGCCTCGGGTAGAGGTGGCGACGCCTACGACTCGGGGCTCGACGACGAAGGTGATGACAACGGCCTCGTGATCTCCACGGGTCGCGACATCCTCGTCGTCGACGATAACGACACGAACCTGATCGCGATCGAAGCGGCGCTGCAGCCGCTCGGTCGCAAGATGGTGCTCGCGCGTTCGGGTGTCGAAGCGCTCGCGCGCCTGCTCGAGCAGGATTTCGCCCTCATCATTCTCGACGTCGCAATGCCCGGGATGGACGGCTTCGAGACCGCGCGTCTCGTCCGCTCGCGTGCGCGTAATCGTGCGACGCCGATCATCTTCATCACGGGCTTGTCGTGGCAGGACGACGAAATCCTTCGTGGCTACGAGCTCGGCGCGTTCGACTTCTTGATGAAGCCGATCCGTCCGGAAGTGCTGCGTGCGAAGGCCACGGTGTTCATCGAATTGCAGCAGCGCACACTCGAGCTCTCGCAGAAGGCGGACGAGCTGCGTCAGGAGCAAGCGCGCGCGCACGAGCGCGAGCTGACGATGCAGCGCCGCCGCTTCGAAGCCGAGGTGCTGGAACGTCAGATGGCGCAGATGGCCGACGCCGATCGCCGCAAGGATGAGTTCCTCGCGATCCTCGCCCACGAGCTGCGCAACCCGCTCCAGCCGCTACAGACCGCCGTCGAGCTGATGGAGCACAACCCGAGCGAGCCGGTACCCGAGCGCGTGCGCGGCATCATCCAGCGCCAGGTCCACCACATCGGCCGACTCGTCGACGATCTGCTCGACGTCGCTCGCTTCCAGACCGGCAAGCTCGATCTGCGCCGCGAACCGCTCGCGCTCGACGCGATCGTCAGCGAAGCCGTCAACGACTCGAAGCCAAGCGCCGACTCGCGCCAGCAGAACGTGTCCGTGAAGGGAGAAGGCGCGCCACCGATCGTTTACGGCGACACGCTGCGACTCGTGCAGGTGCTGACAAATCTATTATCAAACGCGATCAAGTACACGAACCCCGGCGGCACGATCGACGTGCGCTGGGGCACCCTCGGCGGTCACGGGTTCGTGAAGGTCACCGACAACGGCCGCGGTATTCCCGGTCCGCTGCTCCCGCGGATCTTCGACATGTTCGTGCAGGAGCGGACGACGCCCGACGGCAAGGGCGGCCTCGGCCTCGGCCTCGGTCTCGTCAAGCGCCTCGTCGAGCTGCACCAGGGCAGCGTGCACGCGTCGTCGCCAGGCCCGGACAAGGGCGCGACGTTCGAGGTGCGGTTGCCGCTCGCGGATGACGAGACGATCGCGAAGTTCCAGCCGCCGCGCACGAAGACCGGTCCGAACGAGCGGCCGCTGCGCGCGGTCGTGTGTGACGACGCCGCCGACCTCCGCGAGCTCGTCGCCGATTTGCTTCGCATGAAGGGCCACGAAGTCACCGTCGTCGAAGACGGACCGTCGGCCGTTCGCGTGATTACCGCCGAGAAACCCGACGTCGCACTGATCGACATCGGGCTTCCCGACATGGATGGCTACGAAGTCGCGCGCACGATCCGGCGCGACATGACGCACCGAGTTCGGTTGATCGCGATGACCGGTTACGGCCAAGCGGCTGACCGAGCAACTGCACTGCAAGCGGGCTTCGATGCCCACATCGTCAAACCGGCGAGCGCCGACAAGATCATGCGTGCGCTCTTCGGCCAGAACGAGGAAACATGAGCACCGTCGAATCACCGAAGACCAACGGTAACGGCAGCGGCACGAAAACGACGAACGGGAAGAGTAGCGGGGGAAAGGTGGTCAGGGCGCACGGCGCCGATCAGCTGAACCACCGCGAGCTCCTTGCCGCGTTGCGCGCGTTCAAGCGCGGCAACTTCGACGTCAAGCTGCGCGAAGACCTGACCGGCATCGACGGCCAGATCGTCGAGACGTTCAACGAGCTCGTGTCGATGGTAAAGGCCATCCGCGACGAGTCGCATGAAGTGTGTGACGCCGTCGGTAAGGAAGGTCAGGCGGCCAAGCGCATGCGTCGCTTCGGTACGACCGGCGGGTGGTCCGAGTACATCGCGTCCGTCAACTCGGTGATCGAAGACCTCTCCGGTCACGCGAACGAGATCGCGCGCGTCGTGTCGGCCGTCGCCAAGGGCGACCTCGAGCAAACGATGGATACCGACGACGGCGGTCATGGTCCCCGCCGCGGCGAATTCCTTCGTCACGCGAAGATCGTCAACGGCATGGTGGCGCGACTGGCCCAGTTCGGCTCCGAGGTGACGCGTGTCGCGCTCGAAGTCGGTGGCGAAGGCAAGCTCGGTGCGCAGGCGCGCGTGCAAGGCGTCAGCGGCGTCTGGAAGGATCTCACCGACTCGGTGAACCTGATGGCGTCGAACCTGACCTCGCAGGTGCGCGAGGTGGCGCGCGTGACGACGGCGATCGCGCAGGGCGACCTGTCGAAGACCGTCACGATCGACGTCAAAGGCGAAATCCTCGAGCTGAAGAACACGATCAACACGATGGTCGAGCAGCTCCGCGGTTTCGCGAACGAGGTGACGCGCGTCGCCCGCGAAGTCGGTACCGAAGGCCGCCTCGGCGGTCAGGCGACCGTCCGCGGCGTGTCGGGCGTGTGGCGCGAGCTCACCGAGTCGGTGAACTCGATGGCGAACAACCTGACGTTCCAGGTCCGCAACATCGCCGAAGTGACGAGCGCGGTTGCGTCCGGTGACCTCGGCAAGAAGATCACCGTCGAGGCGAAGGGCGAGATTCTCGGTCTCAAGAACACGATCAACACGATGGTCGATCAGCTCAGCGCATTCGCCGCCGAGGTGACCCGCGTTGCTCGCGAAGTCGGTACCGAAGGTGTCCTCGGCGGTCAGGCCGAGGTTGCCGACGTTTCGGGTGTGTGGCGCGAGCTGACCCAGAACGTGAACTCGATGGCGTCGAACCTGACGTCGCAGGTGCGCAACATTGCCGAGGTGACCGCAGCGATCGCTGCCGGCGACCTGTCGAAGAAGATCGGCGTTGACGCGCGCGGTGAGATCCTCGCGCTGAAGAACACCATCAACAGCACGGTCGACAAGCTGAACCGATTCTCCGCCGAGGTGACTCGCGTCGCGCGTCTCGTCGGTACGGAAGGCACGCTCGGTGTGACCGCCGACGTCAAGGACGTGTCGGGCATCTGGAAGGAGCTGACCGACAACGTCAACCAGATGGCGCGTAACCTGACCGGTCAGGTCCGCGACATCGCCGAGGTGACGACTGCCGTCGCGAACGGCGACCTCACCCGCAAGATCACAGTCGAAGCGCGCGGCGAGCTCGTCACGCTGAAAAACACGATCAACACGATGGTCGATCAGCTGAACGCGTTCGCGTCCGAGGTGACGCGCGTCGCGCGCGAAGTCGGTACGGAAGGCGTGCTCGGCGGTCAGGCCCAGGTCCGTGACGTGTCGGGCATCTGGAAGGAGCTGACCGACAACGTCAACTCGTTGGCGTCGAACCTCACGAACCAGGTGCGCAACATCGCCGACGTTGCTCGCGCGGTCGCGACCGGCGATCTGTCTCGCAAGATCACCGTCGACGCGAAGGGCGAGGTGCTCGACCTCAAGGCCACGCTGAACACGATGGTCGATCAGCTGAACGCGTTCGCCTCCGAGGTGACACGCGTCGCGCGCGAGGTCGGTACCGAAGGCCGTCTCGGCGGTCAGGCGAGTGTCGAAGGCGTTCGCGGTACGTGGAAAGAGCTGACCGACAACGTCAACCAGATGGCGTCGAACCTGACCGGTCAGGTCCGCGACATCGCGGAAGTGACGACGGCCGTCGCACGAGGTGACCTGACCCGCAAGATCACCGTCGACGCGAAGGGCGAGATTCTCGAGCTGAAGAACACCGTCAACATCATGGTCGATCAGCTGTCGAGCTTCGCCGATCAGGTGACGCGCCTCGCGCGTGACGTCGGTATCGAAGGCCGCCTCGGCGGTCAGGCCGACGTGCGCGGTGTCCTGGGTACGTGGCGCAACCTGACCGACGCCGTGAACTCGATGGCGACGAACCTGACCGACCAGGTGCGTAACATCGCAAAGGTCGCGACCGCGATCGCTGCAGGCGACCTGCAGCAGAAGATCGTCGTCGAGGCGCGCGGCGAGATCCTCGAGCTGAAGAACACCGTCAACACGATGGTCGATCAGCTCAGCGCATTCGCCGACCAGGTGTCGCGCGTCGCTCGCGAAGTTGGTACCGAAGGCAAGCTCGGTGGCCAGGCCTCCGTCGAAGGCGTCCGCGGTACGTGGAAGGAGCTG
>DASUFX010000811.1:0-5891 GCA_036274355.1 Kofleriaceae bacterium
TTCTTGATCAACATGTCGCGGACGAGGGAGCCATCGACTTCCTCGGTCGCGATCCACAGCACTTCGCCGGTCAAGCCAGCCGCGAGCGTGCGCACCAGGTGCTTGTGCTCGGGCAGCGCGGCCGCCGCGCGGGTGCCAGCGATGATCTGGTCGCGCACCTCGGGGGTGCGGGCCAAGCTCGCGTGGATCACATAGATCGTAGCGGGGCCGCTGGGCCCGTTTGCGCGATAGGCGTCTGCGATGCGCAGAGGCCAGAGTGGTTGTCCAAGGACATAGTCACCGAGCGCGACGCCAGCTTGTAGCTTGGCTTGGCTCCCGGAGGTGGTCCCAGGTTGCGCCGTCATCGACGAGGAGCCCCCATGGCGTGACGGTTAGGATACGGGCCAGGACGGAGCAGGGTCAATCGGCTGGGCAGCCAGCCTGGGTCGCTAGCTTCTTCGCCGTCGGATTCCTCCCGAGCTCACGTAAGTACTTGCAACCGCGGTCGAGATCGCCCGATGCGATCAGGCCCTCCGCGAGTAGGAATCGCGCCTTCACGTTGCGCGAATCGAGCTGGAGCGCAGCATCCGCCTTTTGCACCCAGCGCACCAGCTTGCGACCGCGCTTCGCCTCTTCGGCCTCCGCGATCAGTTTCGCGATCTCGGGGTTGCTTCCCTTGCGGGTGATCTGCACGCCTGCGTCCACCGGCACTGCGGCATCGACGGCGATCGCGGGCGCATCGGCAACGGCAGCATCCGCAATCTCCGCGTCGACCGGTTTGTCGGCCGCCTTGGCGACCGGCGAAGGCGTGGTGGGCGATCGCTTCTTCATCGCGACCACGATCGCGGCGGCGATCATGCCCGCGACGATCACCGCGCCGACGACGAGCCACATGCCGCGCCGCTTCGGTTGCGGCATTTCGATCGCATCGGTTCCGCTCGGCGGCAGCGTGCCGATCTTGATCGACTGCCCGGGCATCATCATGCCGTCGCCGGGCTTCATCGTCGCGGCGGCCGCGCTGGCCTTGGGTGATACTTGCTGCGGCAACAGCGTCGCGTTGGGATCGAGCGCGGTGACGTAGGTCGACGGCGAGAACACCGGGCCGCGCATCTCGGGCAGCGGTGCGCGCACTTTGCCGAGCGAGTGCTCGACCGACGCGAGCATCTGCGCCATTTGTTCGGCGGTCTGCGGTCGTGCGTCGCGCTGCTTCGCGAGGCAGCGCTGCAGCACGGCATCGAGCTCGGTGTACTGCGCGAGCGACGGTGCGCCGTCGGCGAGGTGCGGCGCTGGCGTGCGCGCGTGATGCGTGAGCCATTCGATCGCGGATTTCGCGCGATACATGCCGCAGCCGGTGAGCATCGCGAACATCGTCGCCGCGAGCGAATACAGATCGCTCCGGCCATCGAGTTGCTGCCCGCACGCTTGCTCCGGCGACATGAACTCGGGCGTGCCGAACACCATGCCCGCTTGCGTGATCGCGAGCATCGAGCGATCGGATCGCGCGGCGCCCTCCATCAGCTTGGCGACGCCGAAGTCGAGCACTTTCACGAAATCGGGATCGTCTCCCGAGCGCATGAGCAGCAAGTTGTCCGGCTTGACGTCGCGGTGGATGAGCCCGCTGCGATGTGCCGCACCGAGCGCCGCACATGCTTGCTTCGCGATGTGGACGACGCGCCCGGGATCGAACGGCCCGTCGACGTCCAGCTCCCGCTGCACTGTACGGCCATCGAGGTACTCGAGGACCATGTAGTAGTCCTTGTGCGGCGTCACACCAAAATCGAGCACCTTGACCGCGTGGTCCGACTCGACGCGCATCGTTGCGCGGGCCTCACGGGCGAACCGCTGGAGCGCCGCCTCGTCGGTAGTCAGATGTGGCTTGAGCAGCTTGACCGCGACCTTGCGATCCATCGCGAGGTGATGTGCGCGGAACACCGCACCCATGCCGCCTTCGCCGAGCAACGCATCGAGTCGATAACGGTCGTCGAGGACGACACCGACCAGTCCGGCCGCAAAGCTCTCCTCAGCCACTGGCTTAGAAACGCATGCCGTTCTTTACCCGGAACGAGAACCAGTCCCAGGCGAGGTACGCGGCGCCCGCTGCAGCGATCACCCCGACCACAGGTGCGCCTGCGACCGCGGCGACACCCGCACCGATCGCCGTGGCGGCGGCAAGCGTGCCCTTGCGCTTCGCTACGACCTTGTTGCGCTGGACGAGGGAGCTCACTTCTGGAGGCTGCACCGAGAATTACCCCCTGTCAAACCGCCGCCGCCGCGCTCGCGCGCAGCCGTGGCGGATCTGTGACACGGGGCGGCGTGTCTCGTCGGCCACGCTGGATGCGTGCGCACAGACACACGGTGTGCGGTGGAACAGAGTTGCCCTGGCCCCAAGTCTGCAAACTCCAGGATCTGCGCGGGAGCATGATAAGAAGGAGAGAGATGTCACCGAACGGTCTCGGTCAACGCGACGCAGTTCTCTTCGGTCTCGCAGGCGGAATGCTTGTCGTCGGCGCAGCGCTCGCCGGTGGCTATTACGTGATCAGCACGCGTAGCGAAGCGCGCGCGGCGACACGGCCGCCCGTTGTCGAAGCGCGCATCGATGCAGTCACGCACTCACCGGGTGCATCCGGTGGTGCGGCGCTCGACGCGTTCCCGTCGAAGGTCGTCGAGGTGAAGACCGGTGGCGGCATCGCGAAGAAGACGTGGGCCGAGCTCGGCATCGAGATCGATCGCGACGAGCTGGGACGCGCGGGCTTGGTGAACAGCGAGCAGCAGCTCGCCGCGCTCGCGAAGAAGGGCTCGATCCCGGTTCGCATCGATCGCGATAAGGCGGTCAAAGCGATCATCGGGCTCAAGGGCCAGTACGACAAAGCTGCGATCGACGCGCACCTCGATCTCGAAGCGCGCAAGATCGAGAGCGACTCGCCCGGTGAGGGCATCGACGTCTGGGCATCGCTGCCGAAGATCGTGAGCGCTGCGCGCAGCGGCGTTACCTCGTTCGAGCTCGTATCGGTCGCGGTACCGGCGCGCGTCACGAAGCAGACGCTCGGCATCGACGACATCTCGAACGTGCTCGGCCAGTACTCGACGAAGTTCGCGGTCACCGACAAGGATCGTAACTTCAACCTCAAGCTCGCGGCGTCGCACATCAACGGTGCGGTGCTGCAACCCGGCGTCGAGTGGTCGTTCAACGGCACCGTCGGCGAACGCTCACAGGCAACCGGCTACAAGATCGCGCACGTGATCACCGCGGGCGAGATGGTCGACGGCCTCGCAGGCGGTACGTGCCAGATCTCGACGACGCTATTTGGCGCGTCGTTCTTCGCCGGCCTCGACATCGTCAAGACGCTCAACCACTCGCGACCAAGCGCGTACACGCCGCTCGGCTTCGACGCGACCGTCGTGTGGCCCGACACCGACCTCGTGCTGCGCAACCCGTACGACTTCCCGGTCGCGGTGCTCTATCGCGTCGCGAACGGCGAAGCGCACGTCGAGATCCTCGGCAAGAAGCGGCCGTGGACGAAGGTGCAGTTCGTCCGCGAGGTCATCGAAGAGAACCCGTACTCCACCGAGGAGCGCATCGACGAAGAGATGCCGATGGGCCTCACGATGACCGATCAGCCAGGCTTCAACGGCTACAAGCTCAAGCGCTACCGCCGCTTCTTCCAGGGCAAGAAGATGGTGAAAGAGAACAAGTGGACGGTGAACTACAAGCCGGTCACCGAATACATCCGTCGCGGCAGCAGCATGGATCCGAACGTCGTGGCGCCGAAAGAGAAGGAGCAACACCTGCTCAAGCCGGTGAAGCCCGAAGAGATGAACACCGAGAAGGTGATCCTGACGCAGTAGGCGCTACGACCCGTACGGGTCGTCGATGTCTTTCGGGCTTGCCGTCGGCGCTTGTGGCATCTGAGCGACGCCGCAGTTCATGTTCACTTTCGCGCCCGACATCGTCACGCCGCCGCTGCCCTTGATCGTCGCGTTCGCGCCGGTGCCCCACTGCATCGCCTGTCCGGCGTGAATCTCGACGTTGCCGGTCGCTTTGAATTCGGCGGTCTTCGCGACGACCTTCATGTCGCCGGTCGGGCACTGGAAGCAGACGTCACCTTCGATTGCCTCGATGAGGATCTTGTTCGCGTTCGAATCGAACGTGATCTTTCCTTTGCCGGTGCCGTCTTCGATGATGATCTTCATCTGATCGTCGTCGAAGGTGATCTTGGAGCCCTGGCGCGACTTGATCACGCGGCGCGGATTGCCGCCGGGGTTCTTGTCGGCCGGCTTGTCCTTGCCGTTCCACAGCGCGCCGACGATGACCGGACGATCGAGATCGCCGTGCTCGAACATGCAGAGCACCTCGTCATCGACTTCGGGAATGAAGAACCAGCCGCGGTTCTTACCGGCGCCGAGCATGATGATCGGACACCACCACGACGTGTCCTTGTCCGAGAGGATCGGGAACTTCACCTTCACGCGACCCAGCTTCTGCGGGTCCTTGTTGTCGGTGACGACTCCGATCACCGGCTCGTAGCACTTGTTGGCTTCTTGCTCGGCCGTCCGGATCTGCGCCGCAAACACGCTTGCGAGGTCGTAAAGCGGGCGCATGGTCTCGATACTACTACGGTTGATTTGGGGCGTTGCTTCCCGCCGGAGGCGTGGCCGAAGTCGCCAGTGGGAGGACACCGAGGACGATGAGATTCGGGTCGTTAGCCGGTGCCGCCCCGGTCGCGAGCGACTTCGCGCCGGCCGGCTCACTGGCGACCAGGCCGACGGCGAGGCCGTTCCCGAGCCAATCCGAGGGGATCGTGACGGTGAACTTGTCCCGGATGTACTCGCCCGTCCGCCAGCGGTCGCTGGGGAAGAAGCCGTCGCCGGTCGGCCGCATCGGCGAGCGTTGCATCGTGGTCGGTGCGGGATCGGTCGGCTTCCAGGCCGGCGTCGTGACCGGCCAGACCGCGAGCAGGAAGCGATACGCGATCGGCGTCCGCTCTTTGACCTTGAAGTAGACGTCGAGGTCGACGCGCGAGCCGATCGCGGGACGCGGGCTCTTGTCCGCGACGCCGACGCCGAGGATTTCGAGCTTGCCGTCGTCGAGCGTCTGGCCTTGGGTGACGACCTCGGGCGTCGGCGCGGCCGTCAGTACGAGGTCGGCCATCTGCTTTCCTGCCTGATTGAACTTGGTGTCGCGCGCATACAGCACGCGCTCGAGCCAGGCATCGAGCATCGTCTTCATCGTCGTCATCGCCGGCGGATTCTTCGGCGCGAGGTTCGTCTTCTCCACCGGGTCGGCCTTGAGGTCGTAGAGCTCGTACAGGTTCGACTGCACGTAGAAGATGAGCTTCCAGGCTTCCGAGATCGCCGCGCGCTGCGGCGACGGCGCGTTCGTCTCGGAGAACACGATGCGGTCATGATCTTCCTTGCCATAGAAGATCTGCGGCACGAGGCTGCGCCCTTCGAACGAAAGGTCCTTGGTGTCGATGCCGAGGATGTCGGTGATCGTCGGGATGATGTCGAGCGACGTCACGGCGCCACCGATCGTGCGCGGCTGATTGTTCGGGATGTAAATGAGCAGCGGCGTATGCAGGAGCTCGAAATAGAGCGCGGTGCCGTGGGTGCCGACCGGCACGGTGTGCTCGCCCATGCTGTCGCCGTGATCGCTCGTGATGATGATGATCGTCCTGTCGTTCGAGGGTAGGCGCACGAGCTCGTCGAACAGCCTCCCGATCTGTTGATCGGTCCAGCGCAGCTCGGCGTCGTAGAGATCGGGCTCGGACGCGCCGTAGTCGATGACGTCGGGATGCGCGACGTAGCGGCCGTGCGGATCGATGTAGTGCGCCCACATGAACCACTTGTGACCTTGCTGGCGCGAGATCCACGCGAGCGTGTGGTCGGTGACGCGGTCGGCGGCGACGATGAAC
>DASUFX010000812.1:0-6303 GCA_036274355.1 Kofleriaceae bacterium
CCGCGATCGACCATCTGGCCGAGATGCGCGCCCGCGAGCTCAAGATGCTCGCGTCCCAGCTCCCCGACGGTCGCGCCCGCACCGACGCGGTACTCGAGCTGCTCTGGCAGTGCTTCGCCGGCACGTTCTTCCAGGTGTCGATGGAGCTGCGCACCGCGGCGCGTACCGATCCGGAGTTGCGGCCGGTGCTCATCACCGCCGAGCGCGCGCTGCGCGATCGCATTCTGGCGCAGGCGAAGAGCCTGTTCGGCAAAGACGTGAGCGAACATCCCGGCCTCGAGCGGGCGCTCGACTTCACGCTGCAATTCATGATCGGCGCGGCGATGACTGCCGTCCTTCACAAGGAAGACGGCGGCCGGCTCCGCGAGTTGATGGACGACTTCAAGAATCTGTTTCCGACGGTGTTGACCAACGCAACAACCAAGAAGCGCACGAAGGTGACCCGATGAGCAAAGAGCTGAGGTTCGACGGAAAGGTAGCAATCGTAACCGGCGCAGGCGGTGGCTTAGGCCGCTCGCACGCGCTCCTGCTCGCGTCGCGAGGCGCGAAGGTCGTCGTGAACGACCTCGGCGGCAGCTTCACCGGCGAAGGCAAGTCCGGCACAGCGGCCGACAAGGTCGTCGCCGAGATCAAAGAGAAGGGTGGCGAAGCAGTCGCCAACTACGACTCGGTCGAGGACGGCGACAAGATCGTCAAGACGGCGATCGATGCGTTCGGCAAGATCGACATCCTCATCAACAACGCCGGCATCCTCCGCGACGTCTCGTTCCAGAAGATGACGCAGGCGGACTGGGACCTCGTCTACAAGATCCACGTCTTCGGCACCTACAAGGTGACCGCCGCGGCGTGGAACCTCATGCGCGATGCGGGCTACGGCCGCATCATCAACACGTCGAGCGCCGCCGGCATCTACGGCAACTTCGGCCAGGCGAACTACTCGATGGCCAAGCTCGGCATCCACGGCTTCACGCAGACGCTCGCCGCCGAAGGCCGCAAGCGCAACGTCATCGTCAACACGATCGCGCCGATCGCCGGCTCGCGTATGACCGAGACCGTGCTCCCGAAGGAGCTGCTCGACGCGCTCAAGCCCGAGTACGTCTCGGCGCTCGTCGCGAAGCTCGCACACGAGTCGATGGAAGAGACCGGCGGCCTCTACGAGGTCGGCGGCGGCTTCTACTCGAAGCTGCGCTGGGAGCGCACGAAGGGCAAAGTGTTCCGGCTCGGTCGCACGATCACGCCGGATGACGTCGATGCGTCGTGGAAAGAGATCACGAGCTTCGACAAGGCGGATCATCCCGGCTCGGTCGCCGAGTCGATGCAGCCGATCATGGGCAACGTCGAGGCCGGCCCGAGCAAGGGCGGCAATCAGTTCATCGACGTCGACGCCGCGCTCGGCTTCACGTATCCCGAGCAGACGTGGACGTACGACACGCGCGATGTGTCGCTCTACGCGCTCGGCGTCGGCGCCGCGAAGGATCCGACGAACGAAGCTGACCTCGCACTTGTCTACGAGATGAGCGGCAAGGGCATGAAGGTGCTGCCGAGCTTCGGCGTGCTGCCCGCGATCAACATGGTGTTCGATCAGGCGAAGCGCGGCATCACGGCGCCGGGCCTGAACTTCGGCCTCGACCGCGTGCTCCACGGCGAGCAGTACACCGAGGTCGTTCGCCCGCTGCCGACGACCGGCAAGCTGTCGACGAAGGCGAAGGTCAAAGACATCTTCGACAAGGGCAAGAACGCGCTCGTCGTCACCGAGTTCACGACGTACGACGAGAACGGCGACGTGCTCATCAAGAACGAGCTCACCACGTTCGTGCGTGGCGCCGGTGGCTGGGGCGGCGATCGCGGCCCCAGCGCCGACATCAACGTGCCGCCCGATCGCGCGCCCGACAAAGTGATCGAGGACAAGACGAGCGAGAACCAGGCGCTGCTCTATCGCTTGAGCGGCGACTGGAACCCGCTGCACGCCGACCCGAGCTTCGCGAAGGCGTTCGGCTTCCAGCGTCCGATCCTGCACGGCCTGTGCTCGTTCGGCGTTGCGACCCGCGCCGCCGCGACGATGGCGCCCGACGGTGACCCGCGGTTCATCAAGAGCATCAAGGCGCGCTTCGCGTCGACGGTGCTCCCCGGCGAGACGCTCGTGACCGAGCTGTGGAAAGAGGGCAACAAGGTCATCTTCCGCACCAAGATCAAAGAGCGCGGCGAGGTGTGCATCTCGAACGCAGCGGTCGAGCTGTGGACCGAGCTGCCGAAGCCCAAGCCGAAGGCGGCGCCGGCGCAAGCGGGTGCTTCTGCGGCGGCGGTACCGACCAGCGCGGACATCTTCCGCGCGATCGGTGGCTTCGTTGCGGGCAACCCCGCGACGGCCGAGAAGGTAAAGACGAACTTCCTGTTCAAGCTCTCCAACCCCGATGCGCAGTGGACGATCGATCTGACGACGCCGCCGGGCTCGGTGAGCGAAGGCGCCGTCGGCAAGGCGGTGTGCACGCTCGACATCAGCGATGCGGACTTCATGGCGATGGCGACGGGCCAGGCCGATGCGATGAAGCTGTTCTCGTCGGGCAAGCTGAAGATCAGCGGCGACGTGATGGCGTCGCAGAAGCTCGGCTTCCTCAAGAAGATCACGCCGGAGATGGTGCTCGCGGAGACGAAGAAGCGCACGGGCGCTGGCAGCGGCGCAGCGGCGCCGAGTGCAGCGGGCGGTCTGCCGGCGGACTACCAGCCGACGACCGAGGACGCGTTCGACGTGATCCAGGAGTTCCTGAACCAGAACCCGAGCGTCACCGAGAAGGTCGGCGTCGTGTACGGCTGGAAGGTCGGCGGCAAGAGCTACTTGCTCGACCTCAAGAGTGTCCCCGGCAAGGTGACGCAAGGTGAGGGCGCTGCCGAGTGCACGCTCGAGCTGGCAGAAGAGGATTTCCTCGCGATGACGCAGGGCAAGGCCGATCCGATGAAGCTGTTCACGAGCGGCAAGCTCAAGATCAGCGGCAACATCATGGCGTCGCAGAAGCTGAACTTCCTCGCCAAGATGGATCCGAGCAAGGCGATCGAAGTGATCGCGAAGAAGAAGGGCATTGGCGGTGGTGGCGCAGCAGCGTCGGCACCGGCCGCAGCGGCTGCACCGGCGGCGAGCAAGCCGGCCGGCGAGCCGAACGCGCCGAAGTTCTTCGCGGCGCTCACCAAGCGTCTCGCCGAGAACGCCGGTCTCAAGAACGAAGTGAAGGCGACCGTGACGTTCAACGTCACCGACCCGAACACCTCGCAGAAGTTCGACCTCGGTAGTGGCGCACAGGCGACGCTGACGATCGCCGACGCGGATCTACCTGCCCTCGCGAGCGGCAACCCGCGCTCGCTCTACCAACACGGAAAGCTACGCGTCGACGGAGATGCTTCTGTCGCGCAACGTCTCGGCTTCCTCAAAGGCCTGCTCTAAGGAGAGAAATGACCATGCCCCGCAAAGTAAATGTCATCGGCGTCGGAATGGTTCCGTTCCAGAAGCCGGGTAAGAGCGAGGAGTATCACGTGATGGCGCAGAAGGCCGGTACGGCCGCGCTCGCCGACGCGAAGATCCCGTACAACGAAGTGCAGCAAGCGTACGCCGGCTACGTGTACGGCGATTCGACCTGCGGCCAGCGCGCGATCTACCAGCTCGGCCTCACCGGCATCCCGGTGTTCAACGTCAATAACAACTGCTCGACGGGCAGCTCGGCGCTCATGCTCGGCACCCAAGCGGTTGCTGGCGGAATGGCCGAGTGCGTGATCGTCGTCGGCTTCGAGCAAATGGAAGCCGGCGCGCTCCAGGCGAAGTGGACCGATCGCGCGAACCCGCTCGACAAGTTCGTCAACGTGATGAACGAAGAGCAGGGCTTCAACTCGGCCCCGCCCGCCGCGCAGATGTTCGGTGGCGCAGGTCGCGAGTACCGTTGGAAGCACGGCACGAAGCGCGAGACGTTCGGCAAGATCGCCGAGAAGGCGCGCCTCCACGCGTCGAAGAATCCGTACGCGCTGTTCAAGGAGACGTACTCGCTCGAGCAGATCATGCAGTCGCCCGAGGTGTTCGATCCGCTGACGCGCTACCAGTGCTGCCCGCCGACGTGTGGCGCGGCCGCGGCAGTGCTGTGCTCGGATGACTTCGCGAAGAAGCACAACATCTCGAAGCCGGTGTACATCGCCGGCCAGGTGATGACGACGGACTTCCCGTCGTCGTTCGAAGAGCACTCGATGATCAAGATGGTCGGCTTCGACATGGCGAAGAACGCCGCGAAGAAGCTGTACGAGATGACCGGTGTCGGTCCCGAGGACGTCGACGTCGTCGAGCTGCACGATTGCTTCACCGCGAACGAGCTGCTCACGTACGAAGCGATCGGCCTGTGCAAGGAAGGCGAAGCCGAGGACTTCATCTGGAAGGGTGACAACACCTACGGCGGCAAGTTCGTCACGAACCCGTCGGGCGGCCTCTTGTCGAAGGGTCACCCGCTCGGCGCGACCGGTCTCGCGCAGTGCACCGAGCTCGTCTGGCACCTCCGGGGCACCGCCGAGGCTCGCCAGGTCGAGGGCGCGAAGATCGCGCTGCAACACAACCTCGGTCTGGGTGGCGCCTGCGTCATGACGATGTATCGTCGCGACTGATGTATCGTCGCGACTGATGCGCTGCCTGCTCTGCCTCGCGCTTCTCCTGATCGGCGTGATCGGTTGTCGCGAGCAGAACACCGAACCGCCGAGCGGCCACGAAATCCAGCCGCCGCGGAGCGCTGCAAAGCTCGCCCCCGAGGCGGGCCTTGCGGCGCCGCAGGCGAATCTGATGGGCACCGTCGCCGACGGCGTGGTTACCGCGCCGAGCGGCGGCGTCACCCAGAAGCTGTTCGCCGACGACGTCGCATCGGACGAGCTGGCGCTGACGATCGGCATCGAGACGATTGGCGACGTCGCGACGCCGCTGTTTCCGCGCGGCACGAAGCTACCGACGACGCACACCGAGGTGTTCTCGACCGCGCTCGACGATCAGAACCGCGTCGAAGTTCACGTGCTTCAGGGCGAGCGGCCGCTCGCGAGCCAGAACCGCTCGCTCGGCAAGTTCCAGCTGTTCGGGATTCCGCCGGCGCCCCGGGGCGTGCCGCAGATCGAGGTCACGTTCGCGATCGACAAGGACGGCGTGCTCACGGTCAGCGCGCGCGACAAGGCGACCAGCCAGAGCAAGCAGATCATCATCGACGGAGCGGCCGGCGCGCTCGACAAGGCAGCAGTCGACAAGATGCTCGCCGAGGCAGCCGCCGCGAAGGCCGACGATGACATCCGGCGCAGCTGGAGCCAGGCGAAGAATGATCTCGATCAGATGATCTATTCGAGCAAGAAGCTCATGCAGGACGTCGGCAGCAAGCTGTCGAAGAAGACGCGAACGCGCGTCGAGCAGGAGATCAAAGGCGCCGAGGGCGTGCTCGCGGTCAGCACGAAGCCGGCCGATCCGAAGCTGCTCCTCGCGGTGACCGACTCGCTGCGTAAGGCGATGCACTCCGCCGCCGAAGAGCTCTACAAGACGAAGCCCTAGCCACCGGACACCGCACGCCGGACACCGCGCCCGGACACCGCGGCGTTTCCACGATGCGTGCCGTCCTGCGGAGATGCGTTAGCATTTCGTCGTCCAGGCAACGCTCCCATACGAACATCATCTTCGTCTGAGAGGGCCCTTAGCGGCCCTTAGCGGCCCTTAGCGGCCCTTAGCGGACGATCACGCTGTACGTCGCAGTGACGCCGCGCGCGATCGTGAGCGTGCCGCCACCTTCGAGCTCGAGCGTGCCGTCGCCGGTGATCGTCACGCGCGCCTCGCTTGCCAGCTTCGTCACGCTCACTGGCGTGCCATTGAACGTCGCCGACGCCGGCAGTGTGCCCATCGGCCGGCCGCTCCACGTGTACTGCGGCGTCCCCTCGGGCCCAGTCTCGTCATTCCACTGCCCGTGCGCAGGGTTTCCTGGGTTCCCCGCGTACACGATGATCTCTCGCTCGTCGTTCGTTTCCGCGAGCGTGGTCGCCGACGCGAGTGTGGGCGCCGCGAGCATCGTGTCGACGGTGCCCGGATAGAGGACGAGCAGCGCGCCCGACTTCACGTACACCGGAATCTCGGAAGGCGATGCACTGGCCTCGATGTCACCGACGAGCGGATCGCCACCGGAAAGCCGCGTCCAGGCGCCACCCGGCAACTTCACAGGACGCGAGGTCGCGCCTTCGGTGAGGATCGGCGCCACGAGGATCCGATCGCCGAGCAGATACTCGTCGACGGTCTTCCATGTCCAGTCCTCGTCGGGATAC
>DASUFX010000813.1:0-2683 GCA_036274355.1 Kofleriaceae bacterium
TTATCGACGGAGCGTCGGCCGACTCACCCGCCGATCGAATCGCTACCGCTCGTGCAGCTCGCACGCACGCCGCTCAGCCAGCGCGTGGTCGACTGGGTCGGCACGTACATCGACCAGGTGCGGCTGCTCGGCAAGCGAACCGCAGACTTGCACTGCGCGCTCGCGAGCGACCCGACAAACCTGCTGTTCGCTCCGGAGCCGTACGACATCATGCATCAGCAATCGATGTACGGTTCGTGCAGCGCGTACATGGCGCGCACGTTCGAGCAGCTGCGCGGCCATCTCGACTCGCTGATGCCCGAGACGCAGAGCCTTGCCGAGGCAGTGCTCGCGCGGGAAGGCGACATCGACCGCGTGCTCGAGCACATCACGCGCCGCCGCATCGACTGTATCCGCACGCGCATCCACGGCGACTATCACCTCGGTCAGGTCCTGTGGACCGGTGACGACTTCATCATCATCGACTTCGAGGGCGAACCCGGTCGGCCGCTGTCGCAACGCCGCTTCAAGCGCAATCCGCTGCGCGATGCCGCCGGCATGCTGCGCTCGCTCGAGTATGCGAGTGAGGCCGCACTGCGCGACGGCAGAAACCGCCCCGAGGACCTGCCGGTGCTGCAGGAATGGGCACACGCGTGGTCGCAGTGGGCATCCGCGGCGTTCCTCGCTGGCTACTTCGAGAATGTCGCCGGCAAGCGCATCCTGCCGCCGAATGACGCCGACCTCGAGCTGCTGCTGCGCTTCTTCTTGCTCGAGAAGGTGATCTACGAGATCAGCTACGAGCTGAACAACCGCCCCGATTGGGCCGAGATTCCAATGCGCGGCTTGCTCGCGCTGCTCCAGATGCCATGAAGGACCCCTCCTCGCCCGGTGACGCACCGCGCGGCGTGCCCGAGTTTGGCGAGCTCGACGCGCACCTGATGCGCGAGGGCAAGCATCCTCGCTTGCACGAGAAGCTCGGCTCGCATCCGGTCGCCGGCGGCACGTACTTCGCGACGTGGGCGCCGCACGCGGCAGCGGTCAGCGTGATCGGCGACTTCAACAACTGGCGGCCAGGCGCAAACGCGCTCGAACCGATCGGCGATACCGGCGTGTGGCACGGCGTTGTACCGAACGTCGGTGTCGGCGCGCTCTACAAGCTGCACATCCGCAGCAAGCTGCGCAGCTACGAGGTCGCGAAGGCTGATCCGTTCGCGCTGCGCCACGAGGTGCCACCCGGCACGGCATCGATCGTGTGGACACCCGAGCACACGTGGCGCGACGACGCATGGATGGCTGCGCGCGCCGCACGATCCGCGTGTGAGGCGCCGGTGTCGATCTACGAGGTCCACCTGGGGTCGTGGATGCGCGTCCCCGAGGAGGGCAACCGTTCGCTCACGTATCGCGAAGCGGCGCCGAAGCTCGTCGACTACGTGACGAAGCTCGGTTTCACACACGTCGAGCTGATGCCGCTGACCGAGCATCCGTTCTACGGCTCGTGGGGGTACGAAACGACCGGCTACTTCGCTGCGACGTCGCGCTACGGCGCACCCGAAGATCTGATGGCGATGATCGATGCGCTGCACGCCGCGAACATCGCCGTGATCCTCGACTGGGTTCCGGCGCACTTTCCCACCGACGAGCACGGCCTGGTCTACTTCGACGGCACGCCACTCTACGAGCACCCCGATCGCCGCCTCGGTTTTCACCCGGAATGGAATACGTCGATCTTCGACTTCGGCCGCCAGGAAGTGCGCAGCTTCCTGTTGTCGAGTGCATTGTTCTGGCTCGAGCGCTTTCACGTCGACGGTCTACGTGTCGACGGCGTCGCGTCGATGCTCTATCGCGACTACGGCCGCAAGCCCGGCGAGTGGATCGCGAACGACAAAGGCGGCAACGAATACTTCGAAGCCGTCGAGCTACTCCAGCGCCTCAACGACGCGATCGCGCGCGAACAACCGTCGGCGATCACGGTCGCCGAGGAATCGACCGCGTGGCCGAAGGTCACCGCGAAGCCGAGCGAGGGCGGGCTCGGGTTTTCGTACAAGTGGGACATGGGATGGATGCACGACACGCTGCGCTACCTCGCGCACGATCCGATCCATCGCCGGCATCACCACAACGAGCTCACGTTCCGCGGCATGTACGCGTGGAGCGAGCGCTTCGTGATGCCGCTCTCTCACGACGAGGTCGTCTACGGCAAAGGCTCGCTGCTCGGCAAGATGCCCGGCGATCGCTGGCAGAAGTTCGCGAATCTGAAGTTGCTCTACGCGTACCTGTGGTCGCAGCCGGGCAAGAAGCTGTTGTTCATGGGCGGCGAATTCGCGCAGTGGTCGGAATGGAACCACGACACGAGCCTCGACTGGCATCTGCTCGACGACATCTCGCATCGCCAGATCCAGCTGCTCGTCGGCGAGCTCAACCGCCTCTATCGGACCGAGCCCGCGCTTCACGAGCTCGACTGCGAGCCCGCTGGATTTCGCTGGCTCAGCGTCGACGATGCCGAGCGCAGCGTGCTCGTCTACGAACGAATTTCGAGAGACGACCAGCGCATGATCTGTGCGCTGAACTTCACGCCGGTGCCGCGCCCCAACTACCGCGTGGGCGTTCCGAGCGCGGGTTTGTGGAGCGAAATCCTCAATACCGACGCGCAGGAGCTCGGCGGTAGCGGTCACGGCAACCTCGGTAGTATCGAAGCAGCGCCGGT
>DASUFX010000814.1:0-7126 GCA_036274355.1 Kofleriaceae bacterium
GAACCAGCGACCACAACCGGTCACGCGGGTCGGCAGGTTTGTCGCGAGTAGCGCGCGCACGCGTTCGCGGTCGGCCGCGTCGGCGGGAACCACGTCGAGGGGTTCGCGAGCGTCGACGAGCGCAGCAGCGGCGAGGCGCCACGGCGCCCGAATCGCGGCTTCACCGCCCGCGAGCGCGATCGGTCGCAGGTGACCGAGTCGTTGCGACGACGTCAGGTCCGCGCACAGGATCTCGCCGCCCCACAGCGTGCCGTCGTCGCCAAGGCCCGTACCGTCGAATGCGACGGCGATCACGCGATCGCTGCGGCCGTGCTCCGCCAGGCACGAGGCGACGTGGGCGTGATGATGTTGCACGGCAATCCGGCGGAGACCACACGCCATCGCCCACCGCGTCGACTGGTAGTCGGGATGCAGGTCGTGGACGACGACTTCGGCGCGCACGCCAGCGAGCTGCTCGAGATGCGCGATCGTCTCGCGAAAGAACGCCTCCGAGTCTGGGTGATCGAGGTCGCCGATGTGCTGCGATACGACAGCCTTGCCGCCATGCGCGAGGCACACCGTGTTGCGCTCGTGCGCGCCGACCGCCAGCACCGGCGGGCCAGCGCTCGGCAGCGCGATCGCGTTCGGCACGAGACCGCGCGCACGCCGCATCGGAATCATGCCTCGTCGCGAGCTGCGCACCACGGAGTCGTCGGTACGTGCATGGACCTCTCGATCGTGGACAAGGAACATGTCGGCAACATCGATGAGCCGGGTGAACGCCTCTTCGTTCGTGCGAGCGATCGGTTCGTCGACGAGATTGCCGCTCGTCATCACCTGGACCGAGGGCCCATCGGCGAGTAGCAGATGCTGTAGAGGTGTCGCCGGCAGGAAGATGCCGACGTCGGTGAGGCCGGGCGCGACGGCAGCCGCGAGATGACCACGACATGCCGGGACGAGCACGATCGGCCGTCCAGGCGATTGCAACACTTCTCGCGCGCGGTCGTCGAGCTCCGCCACGATCTCTGCGTGCGCGAGAGATCCGACCATCACTGCGAAGGCCTTGTGCGGGCGACGCTTGTGCTCGCGTAGCCGAACCACCGCGCGCTCGGAGCAGGCATCGACCGCAAGCACGAAGCCACCTGCACCTTTGACCGCGACGATGCGGCCATCGGCGATCGCACTCGCTGCGGCGCGCAAGGCGTCGTCGCCTTCGAGCATGACGCGGCGATCGATCACGAGCTGCAATCGCGGCCCACAGGCAGGGCAGGCGTTCGGCTCCGCGTGGAAGCGGCGGTCGCTCGGCGATTCGTATTCGCAAAGGCAGGGCGCGCACATCGCAAACGCCGCCATCGTCGTCTTCGGTCGGTCGTACGGGACCTCGCGTACGATCGTGAAGCGCGGCCCGCAATTGGTGCAGTTGATGAACGGGTATCGGTACCGGCGGTTCGTCGGATCCTCGAGCTCGCGCAAACACGCGTCGCACGGGCCGAGGTCGACAGGAATCTCCGCGCTCGCGTGCGTAGACTCTGCATCACGCGGACTCTCGGCAATCGCGAAGCCGCGCTCACGGCGCACGGGGACCACGGCCTGTTCGATCTCGTCGATGCGCGACGCAGGTGGTGCCGCGCCCCTGACCTCCGCGGCGAAGCGTTCGAGCATTTTGCCCGGCCCCTCGATCTCGATCCAAACGCCCTCGCGGTCGTTCCGGACAAACCCAGCGAGGCCGAGCGACTCCGCGAGGCGATACATCGCCGGCCTGAAGCCGACGCCTTGCACCACGCCTCGGACTCGGATCGATCGCCGCTCGTCCACTCGCTCGCCGGCTGCATATAGAGGACCACCGAGCGCGCTCGTGCTCCCGCGTACGCACGGCACCATTTCGCGCGCTGGCGCACGCGTGTGCGAGTGAGTCGCGCCGAACGTGTCACTGCGTAGCCGAAGTCTGTGCGCGCACGACGGCCGCGCTTGGTGTCGCATTCGCAACGAGGCGCGCGACGTGCACGAGCTGGCGCTGATGGAGAGTGTGGTCGATGCGGTCGTCGATCAGATCGGCGAAGAGCGCGTCGCGGTCGTTCGTCTCGAAATCGGCGAGCTAGCAGGCGTCGCGATCGATGCGCTGAAGTTCAGCTTCGACGTCTGTACGCAAGGCACCGTACTCGCAGGTGCTGAGCTGGCGATCGTGCAAGTTACGGGCATGGCCCGTTGTCGGAGCTGCGGGCGCGAGCAAGCGACGTCGTCATTCGCGACGCCGTGTACATGCGGCAGCTTCGACCGCGAGCTCGTGCGCGGCGGCGAGCTTCGACTCATCGACGTGGAGGTCTACTAATGTGCCGAACCTGCGGGTGCGATGGCGTCGACCACGATCATGAGGATGACCACGGCCATGACCATGACCACGGCCATGAGCATGACCACGGCCATGACCACCACCACCATCATCACCGACCGCGTCGCATCGCGCTCGAGGCCGACCTGCTCGCGAAGAACGATCGGCTCGCCGGGGCGCTGCGCGATCGCTTTGCGCACGATCACATCGTCGCGCTGAATCTGATCGGCGCACCCGGCGCGGGCAAGACGACGCTGCTCGAGCACACGCTGCGTGCGGTTCCCGAGCTGTCGATCGCGGTGATCGAGGGTGATCAAGCGACCGACCACGATGCGCGCCGGATCGCCGCGACCGGTCGCCGCGCCATCCAGGTCAATACCGGCGCCGGCTGCCATCTCGAGGCCGACATGATCGAGCGCGGTCTCGGAGCGCTCGGCCTCGTGCCGCAGTCCCTGTTGTTCGTCGAGAACGTCGGCAACCTGGTGTGTCCCGCGCTGTTCGATCTCGGCGAGCAGGCCAAGGTGGTCGTCGTGTCGGTCACCGAAGGCGATGACAAGCCGCTCAAGTACCCGCACATCTATCGTGCCGCGAGCGCGATGGTCGTCACCAAGATGGATCTGGCGCCGCACATCGACGCCGATCCGGCTCAGCTGATCGCGAACGCGCGAAAGGTCAATCCCGGGCTGGCAGCATTTCCGGTTGCAGCGACGCGCGGCTCGGGCATGGCGGAGTGGTGCGGCTGGCTGCGGGCGCAGATGGGGGCGCAGCGATGATCGACGATGATCGTCTGCGTGCCGAGTCCGTCGAGATCGAGTACATGCTCGAAGAGATCAAGGAGCTCGTCGCCGAGCCGGCCTGGCAGCGCATCGAACGCGTGATCGCGCGTGTCGTTCGTTTGTATGGCGCTGGTCTCGCGCACACGATCGAGCACGCACGCAGTGCCGGCGTCACATCGGCGACGTTCGACGAGAGCATGGCGGCCGACGATCTCCTCGCGAGCCTGCTCGCGCTCCATGGACTTCATCCACTCGCGGTCGACGTTCGCGTGGAGCGTGCGCTGGCCACCGCGCGTGCCGAGCTCGGTCTCGCGGCCGATGATCTCGTGCTCGTGGCCGTGCACGATCGACACGTCGAGTTGCGCGCGACTGCGGATCTCGGTGGTGGAGCGATGGCGTCGCGCGTGGCGGAAGCCGCGATTCGCCGCGTGATCGAAAGCGTCGCACCCGAGATCACGGCGATCGACATCCACGGGATAGCACCGGTGCGCGATCCAAGCTTGGTCCAGCTCCGCGTCCGTCGTGAGGCACCATGATCGCGTTCCGCTCACTCGCACGCCTCGCCGCCACCGACGCGATCACGCGCGCCGATGTCCGGTGCGAGCTGTGTGGTGGTCCGCTCACCGACACGCATCGCCATGTTGTCGAGCTCGGCCAGCGTGGTGTGCAGTGCGTTTGTCACGCGTGCGGCATCCTGTTCGCACGCGGCAGCAGTGCACGGTTTCGCACGATTCCCGACCGCGTTCGCATCGCGTCGCTATTCGATCTCACGCCGGAGCGGTGGGCCGAGCTCGGGATCCCGGTCGCGCTCGCGTTCTGCTATCGCGATTCGCTGCGCGGCTGTGGCGTCGTTTGTTATCCAGGGCCGGCGGGCGTCACCGATGCTGCACTCGAGCCCGCGGTGTGGGATGCGATCTGCGACGCGACCCCGCTCGCTGCGGATCTCGAAGCCGATGTCGAAGCGCTGATCGTGCGCGGCGGCCGCGGCGCTACGACGCTCCGGTGTTATCTGGTTCCGATCAGCACGGCGTACGAGCTCGTCGGTCGCTTGCGCCGAAGCTGGCAGGGCTTCTCGGGCGGCGAGGAGGCTGAAGCGGAGCTCGCCAGCTTCTTCGCCGAGCTCGAGCGCCGAGGAGAACGGCCATGAACTTCGAGACTGCGCGCGTACTCGCGGACGCGGTGCTGATGGAGGGCTACGCGCTCTATCCGTATCGCGCGTCGTCGCTCAAGAATCGCTTCCGGTGGACGTTCGGCGTGCTCGCGCCGCGCGCGTGGGCAAAGAGCAGCGCCAACGAACCCTGGTGGCTCCAGGTGCAAGTCCTGGTCGCTGGCCCGGTCGAGCGCATCGCTGGCCGCTTGCGATTCTTCCAGATCGAGCGGCGGCACGCCGACGAGGGAAGCACGATCACGCACTGGGACGAAGGCGTGTTGCGCGAGGTGGACTTCGTCATCGAAGACGGGCGCACGTGTGTGCCGTTCGCGTTCGATGGTGGCTGGTCGCGCACGGGCACCGAAGCTCGCGAGCGTCGCGCGATCGTCGGTGACATCGTGCTCGAGCGCGAGCGCGTTTCGGCGGAAGACCTGCTGACGAAGCTGTCGATCCGCGTCGAGAACCACACGCCGTGGAGCGATCAAGATGCACCGCGCGATCGGGTGATGATCGCCGCGCTCGCATCGACGCATCTGCTCCTCGGTGTCGATAGTGGCCATCTGCTGTCGGCGCTCGATCCACCCGCGTGGGCACGCAACGCTGCCATCTGCACGAACGTGCGCGCGTACCCGATTCTCGTCGGACCCGAAGGCAGCGGCGACGTCGTGCTCGCGGGGCCGTTCATCATGCAGGACTATCCTCAGATCGCACCGGAGAGCGCCGGCGATCTCTGCGACGCGACCGAGATCGACGAGCTGCTGATGCTGCGCACTCGCACGATGACGGACGCGGAGAAGCGCGAGGCACGTGCTACTGATGCGCGCGCGGCTGCCATCATCGATCGTGCAGACGGGCTGCCCGCGGAATGGCTCGCGCGCATGCATGGTGCCGCGCGCTCGCTGTCGCAGGGCGAGATGATTCCGAAGCTTCCGCCGCTCGCAGTCGGCAGCAAGGTCCGGCTCCGCGCACCGACGACACGAACCGATGCGCAGGACTTACTCTACGCGGGTCAGGTCGCCACCGTCGTCGAGCTCCGCGAGGACGTCGACGGCACGACGTTTCTCGGCGTCACGGTCGACGCCGATCCGGCGGCCGAGCTGCATCGCTGGTACGGCCGCTGTCACTACTATCGCGTCGACGAGGTCGAGCCGCTGTGAAACGAGTGCTCGTGGCAGGCGTCGGCAACGTGTTCTTTGGCGACGATGGCTTCGGCGTCGAGGTCGCGCGTCAGCTCGCAGGGCCGATGCCGACGGGAACGCGAGTGCTCGAGCTCGGCATTCGCGCGGTGCACTTCGCGTTCGAGCTGCTCGAGCCGATCGATCTATTGATCGTGGCGGACTGCATGGCTCGCGGAGGCGCGCCGGGGACGCTCTACGTCGTCGAACCCCAAGCCGAGGCTCCGCCGCCGGCGCTGGCCGATGCGCACGGCATGAACCTGTCGATCGTGTTCGCGACGTTGCAACAACTCGGCGGCACGCTGCCACCGACGCGAATCGTCGGCTGCGAGCCCGCGACCATCGAGCCCGGAATCGGGCTGAGCACTGTCGTCACGCACGCGATTCCTGGCGCGATCGAGCTGATTCACGACCTCATCTCACGACAGGAGGCCTCATGACGAACACGAAACGCAACGCACTACTGATCATCGCCGGCGCAATATCGATCGCAGCATTCGTCTTGCGCGGCGCGGTGCCCGAGCTCGTCCGCTACATGCGGATCCGGCGGATGTAGCCCGCGTTACGGCAGCTCGTCGCCGCGCAGCCAGCCGTCGCCATCGCGATCGAGTGGGCGCAGGTCGTCGGCGAGGCCAGGTGGTATTTCGTTCGGGCCGACGTTGCCGTCGCGATCGAGATCGAAGCGGCGAATGAACTTGCGCGCGCGTGCCTGGCGCGGATTGCCTTCCATCATCTTGTTCGCGAGCCGCCGCAGTGCCTTCGCAGCTTGCCGGCGTTCGCGCGGCTCGAGTCGGCCATCGTGATTCCGATCGAAGCGCTGGAGCAGCAGCTGGCGCAGCTGACCGTGGGGACGTGAGGGCGGCGGTGGTCCATTGTCCGGTCGGTTGTCCGCATAGGCAGCGCCGGAGAGAAGCAGAACGACGGCCAGGGCGGGCTTCATACCCACCCAGACTCGTGGCAGGGCAGGACGTTAAATGCCTACCCCGAGATGGTCGTGCGGGTCTGGCGCTGTCGTGGTTTCGCCGCCGAGACCGCGCGGATCCGGTCGAGGATCCGGCTCGGGAGCTGGGCGTCGTCGGGGATGGCCTCGACGTTGGAATCCCGGAACAGCGCGAGGTCGCGCTCCGAGACGCTGCCGATCAGCACCAGACGGCCGACCGTGTGGTGCTCACTCGCGAGACCACGCGCGTACATGCAGAGCTCGAACGCGTTCATGACGCCGCGCAACCCTGCGTTGATGAACACCAGGTCGGGCTGGTCGCGGTTGAGCTTGTGCGCTGCGTCAGTACCTTCGCCGGCGGTCTCGACGACCGTCGCCGGGTGTGCGCGCCGTGCGAGCCCATAGAACCAGCGTGCACGCGCCGCGTCGTCATCGACGATCAAGATCCGCAACGACCGCGAGCTGCTGCCCATCCGCTCGATCACTGCATCGAGCTGTGACAGCACGTCCTGCGCGCTCTGTGGCCGCGCGATCGGTTCGGGCACGAGCAGCCAATCGACGAGATCCGAGATCTCGCTCGGCAGATCCGGGCGCAGGTCGGTGAGACGCGCGGGCGTTTCATCGCCGAGCGGCGGCGTGCCGCCGGCCATCTCGATGGCGACCGAGCCGAGGCCAAAGATGTCGGCGAGCTGCGCTGCTTTCGCGTCCTGCGTGCGCGGTTCGGCCGACGGCACCTGCGACAGCGACAAGCGGCCGAGCACCAGACGCTCTTCCGGC
>DASUFX010000815.1:0-5418 GCA_036274355.1 Kofleriaceae bacterium
TCAAGAAGCGCGGCTTCACGGTCGTCACGTACGGCAACGGCGCCGATGCGCTCGCAGCGCTCTCTGATCACGACGTCGATGTCGTCGTCACCGATCTCAACATGAAAGGCATGACCGGCCTGGAGGTGTGTCAGCGCATCGTCGCCGACCGTCCGGACATCCCGGTCATCCTGCTCACCGCGTTCGGCAGCTTCGAGACAGCCGTTGGTGCGATCCGCGCTGGCGCGTACGACTTCGTGACGAAGCCCGTCGAGATCGAAGCGCTTGCGATCGCGATCCGTCGCGCCGGCGAGCATCGCCAGCTGCGCGGCGAAGTGAAGCGCCTGCGTGAAGCGGTCGAGTCGACGCGCGGGCGCGGCGATCTGATCGGCGCGAGCCCGGCGATGCGTCAGGTGTATGACCTGATCGATCAGGTCTCGACCACCGACGCGACGATCCTGATCACGGGCGAAAGCGGCACTGGCAAAGAAGTCGTCGCGCGTGCGGTTCACGATCGCAGCCGGCGCAAGGATGGCCCGTTCGTCGCGATCAACTGCGCGGCGATGCCGGAGGCGCTGCTCGAGAGCGAGCTCTTCGGGCATGCGAAGGGTGCGTTCACCGACGCGAAGGCGAATCGCCTCGGTCTGTTCCAGCAAGCGAATGGTGGCACGCTGTTCCTCGACGAGATCGGCGAGATGGCGATCGCATTGCAGCCGAAGTTGTTGCGCGCGATTCAAGAGCGCAAGGTACGGCCGGTCGGCGCCGAGTCCGAAGTTCCGGTCGACGTCCGCATCATCGCGGCGACGAATCGCGACCTCGAAGAGATGGTCGAGGACAAGCGCTTCCGCGAAGACCTCTACTACCGCATCAACGTCATCCACATCCCGCTACCGCCGCTGCGCGCGCGTGGCGGCGACGTGCTGATGCTCGCGCAGCACATGTTGCGCCAGTACGCGGTGGTCCACGACAAGAAGGTCGTCGGCCTGTCGCCGGCTGCGGCGGAGCGGCTCGTCGCGTACGAGTGGCCCGGCAACGTGCGCGAGCTCGGCAACTGCCTCGAACGCGCGGTCGCGCTCGCGCACTTCGAGGAGATCCAGGTCGACGATCTACCCGACAAGATCCGTCTTCGCTCGCGCGCACCATCGCTGTCGGGCACTGACTTGCCCGAGCTGCTCACGCTCGAAGAAGTCGAACGCCGACACGTGCTGCGCGTGCTCGAAGCCTGCAACGGCAACCGCACCGATGCCGCGAAGATGCTCGGACTCGATCGCAAGACGCTCTACCGGAAGCTGCTACGCTGGGGAGTCGGAGACGAATCATGACGCGGTTTGCAGTGCGCGAAGCAGCCCTCGAAGACGCCGAAGGCATCGCGCGCGTGCACACGGACAGCTGGCAGACGAGCTATCGCGGCATTCTTCCCGACACCGTGCTCGATCGGATCGACGTCGGCCAGCGCGCCGAGTCGCGCCGCAAGATCCTGCGCGATCGATCCGTGTTCCAGCTCGTCGCATACGACGTCACGCATGGCGACATCGTGGGCTTCTGCGATGCGGGCGCGAGCAGGCGCCACGTTCCGTATGCAGGCGAGGTCTACGCGATCTATCTCGCGCATCGCGCGAAGCGACACGGCATCGGCCAGGAGATGTGGGAACGCGTACAGGCGTGGCTCGTGGCGAACGACATGCGATCGATGATCGTGTGGGTGCTCGAGAACAATCACCACGCGCGCGCGTTCTACGAAGCGATGGGTGGACGCACCGGTTCGCGCCTGCAATCTCGGGTCGGCGGGTACCCGGTTGTCGAGCTCTCGTACGTCTGGGAACGTCTCTAAACGACAGGCGTTTTGCGGCGACAACTCGAGCTTCGAGGCGAATTGCCCCGCGGGGGCAAGCTGCCCCGAGATGCGCACTGCAACTCGCGGAATTCGTGGACCGCGCGAGGCACATCGGCTGCACAACACGCGGCGCTCATCAAAGGAGAATTCAAGCTCATGCGTAATCTGATCGTCGCTCTGACCCTCGCCCTCTTCGCTGGTCCTGCGCTCGCCGACACGCCGCCGGCCGCCAAGCCGGCTGACACCAAGACCGCAGCGCCCGCGAAGGACGCGAAGGCAGCGCCCGCGAAGGATGCCAAGGCGGCACCCGCGAAGGACGCGAAGGCGGCGCCCGCGAAGGACGCGAAGGCGACTGACACCAAGGCAGCCGACGCCAAGCCAGCGACCGACGCGAAGGCGTCGGACACCAAGGCGGCCGACACGAAGGCGTCGGACACCAAGGCGACCGACACCAAGACGACCACGAAGGCTCCGGCGAAGAAGCCGGCCGCGAAGAAGGCTGCAGCGCCGAAGGCGCCGGCGAGCGACGCGAAGGCGGCGGAGCCGAAGCCGGCGACCGACGCGAAGGCCGCGACGAAGTAACTTACGTTTCGATTCGCACGGAGCTGCCCGCCATCGGTAATGGCCGATGTGCGGGCAGTTCTGTTTTGGCGGGCACGAACGACATCGCACGTTCGGCGAGCGCCGTGATCGTGAGGCTCGGATTGACGCCGAGGTTCGCGCCAACCGCGGAGCCGTCGACGACGAGCAGGTTGCGATAGCCGAACACGCGGTGCTGCGCGTCGATCACGCCCTGCGTGGCGTCCTCGCCCATCACGCAGCCGCCGATGCAGTGCGCGGTCATCGGCATGTTGAACAGGATCTCCGACGACGACGTGATCGGTATGCCGCCGAACTTCGCCGCGGCCTTCTCGGTGAAGTCGTTCGCCTGCGGGATGTTCGTCGGGATGCGCGTGCCCTCGGAGACCAGGTGCTCCTGGAACGGCCACCACCAGCGCCGGCGCAGCCGGAAGCGCAATGTCGCGTCGATCGTCTGCATGACGAGGAAGATGAGCGTCTGGCGCGCGAAGCCGAACGGCCACGCCGCGCGTGCAAACTTGATCGGATGACGGAACGCGGCACCCATCCATTTGAAGATGCGCCCTGTGCCGGTGCCTTTGACGAGCAACGTGCCGAGTAGGCCGAGCACGTCGGAACCGCGCGGGTAGCGCGTCGCCTCGATGTGCGTGAACCGATCGATGTGAATGCCCGAGCCGATCGCGATGCCCTTCGACATGTCGAGATCGGTCCCGGGAAAGCGCACGCCAACGATCGACTCGGAGTTCGTGCGCACGTCGTCGCCGAGCTTGTCGCTGATCGCGGGCAGCGAGCCACTCCGCTTCATCCGCATCAATAGATCCATCGTGCCGAGCGCAGACGCCGACAGCACGACGTGCTTCGCGGTGATCGTCGTGCGCGCTTTCGCGAACCACGCCGTCGAGCGCTCGGTCGTGATCGTGTAGCCGTCCGAGCCATCGGCGGCGCCGAGCGGTTTGATATCGACCACGCGCGTCTCGGCGATGATCTTCGCGCCGCGCTTCTCGGCGAAGTAGAGGTAGTTCTTGTCGAGTGTGTTCTTCGCGTTGTAGCGGCAGCCGACCATGCAGCCGCCGCAACCGATGCAGCCGGCGCGCGCCGGTCCTTCGCCGCCAAAGAACGGATCGGCATGCACCTTCGCGGGGCCGTCGCCGAAGTAGACCGCAACGTCGGTGCGATAGAACGTCTCGCCCACGCCCTGATCGTCGGCCATCTTCTTCAGCATGTGATCGGCGTCGCCGAGGATCTTGTTCTCGGTCACGCCGAGCATGCGCTTCGCCGTCGCGTAGTGTGCCGGCATCTCGCGCTCCCACTCCGCGAGGCCTTTCCACGATCCTTCGCGCCACACGATCTCGGGCGGGACGAGCAACGTGTTGGCGTACGTGATCGAGCCGCCGCCGACCGCGTTGCCACACAAGATCATCACGTGGCGGAACGGCCGCATGTTGTAGAAGCCGAACAGCTTGAGCCCGGGCCGCCAGATCCAGCGCCGCAGGTTCCACGTCGATTTCGGATAGTCGGCTTCCGTCCACCGCTTGCCCATCTCGAGCACCGCGACGGCGTAACCCTTCTCGGCGAGCCGGCACGCGGAAACGGCGCCGCCGAAACCCGAGCCGACGACGACATAGTCGAAGTCGTGATTCGCGGTAGGGGTTTCGGACATCGTGCGCACTATACGATCCGGTTGTCGCTCACGCTCGTAGTTGTGGGGCGATGGGAAGGACGAGCCGCAAGGCGTGGGTGATGGCGTCGGGTGCCGTCGGATTGGCGGCTGCGCTGACCGCTGCCGCACTGGTGGCACCGAACCGGGCTGCCGCCGCAGCGCAGACGTACGTGCCTCACGACGCGGCAACGATCGTGGCTCACGTACCACCGCGTGATCCGCGCGAAGTCGCGGAACGCCAAGCGCTTGCGGCGGCACCCGGCCGCGTCGAGCTCGCGGTTGCGATCGCACGCGGCGAGATCGAAAAGGCCCGCGCGCTGAGTGACCCGCGTTACCTGGGCCGCGCTCAGGCGACGCTTGCTCACTGGTGGAAGCTTGCTCAGCCGCCGGCCGATGTGCTGCTGCTGCGTGCGACGATCGAGCAGTCGCTACATCAGTTCGTCGCCGCGCGCACCGATCTCGATCAGCTGATCGCGCGTCGCCCCGATGACGTGCAGGCCCACCTCACGCGCGCGGTCGTCGCCACGGTGCGCGGTGACTACGCCGCTGCGCGCGAGAGCTGCGCCGCGTTGACGCAGCTCGCATCGCCACTGATCGCACTCACGTGTCAGGCGCCGCTCGACGCACTCGCGGGCAATGTCGACGACGCGTATCGCCGGCTCGCGGCCGCGCTGAACGGACGCGTGCAGCCCGAGCTGCGCACGTGGGCGCTGACCACGCTTGCCGAGCTCGCGATCCAGAGCGGCGACGACTCGCGGGCGGCCGCGCATCTGCGCGCAGTGCTCGCGATCGATCCCGACGATGTCTACGCCCGCGCTGCGCTTGCCGACATCGTGGCGCCCGACGAGGCCTCCGCGCTGCTCGCCGGCTACGAGGCAATCGATACGCTGCTCGTGCGGCGCGCGATCGCGGAGGACCGCGTGAACGGTCCCGATGCTGCGAAGCTCGTCCGCGAGATGCGCGCGCGGTTCGCCTCTGCCGCCGAACGCGAGGATCGCGTGCACCTTCGCGAGGAAGCGATGTTCGTGCTCGCCGTCGATAACGATCCGGACCGTGCACTCGATCTCGCGCGCAAGAACTGGGACGTCCAGAAGGAGCTCGCCGATGCGCGCCTCCTCGCACAAGCCGCTGTCGAAGCAAAGCAGCCACGTGCTGCGGCGCCGGTGATCGCATGGGCACACGCGACGGGCGTTCGCGACGCGCGCCTCGCTCACTGGCTCGACCGCCTCGGAGACATGCAATGAGGCAAGCCCATGACGTTGGCTTCGCGCGCGCGTGCCACGTGCTCGCACGCAAGGCCGCCGAGACACACCTGCGGCTCGCCACCCACGGCGTCGCGGGCGCCGCGCAATTCGAAGTCGCCGCG
>DASUFX010000816.1:0-2778 GCA_036274355.1 Kofleriaceae bacterium
ATACCGGCACGAGCCGCTTGTCGAGGGCGCTCGCGATCAGCGCCGGCTTCTTGTCGCACCGCAGCGCCAGGTCGACGACCGGCACGCCAGCGAGCGTCGCGTACTGCTCGAATGCCTTGCCGAGCTCGGGCTTGGTCGCACGCGTGAGCGACGCGACGAAATCGAACGTCGTCGCGCTGCGATCGCGGTGCGACTTCAAGTATTCGCGGAGCGCGTCGCGAAACGTCGCTTCGCCGACCATCGCTTCGAACGTCGCGAGCACCGCCTCGCCCTTCTGGTACGCGATCGCGTCGAACGCGTCGTCGGGATCGGCGTTCGACTCGATCGGGTGTCGCAATGGAATCGCATCGGGACCGGCGTCAGCATCGAGTGCTTCGCGCCGCTCGAGCGCGCGGAACAGCGGCCGATCGGCAAAGCCGCCGAGCTGCGCGGTGATCTTGTCGCCGAGAAAGCTCGCGAATGATTCCGATAGCCACAAGTCGTCCCACCACGCCGGCGTCACCGAGTTGCCGAACCACTGATGCGCGATCTCGTGCGCGGCGACGCCTGTGAAGTACTCGATGCGCTGCTTCGTCTCCTTGCCGACGAGCATGTTGTCTTCGAATGTGATGATGCCGGGGTTCTCCATCGCGCCGAAGAACTGCGGCACGCCGACGAGATCGAGCTTCGCGAGCGGCAGCGGCTCGCCAACGTACGCCTCCATCGCATCGACGATCGCGGGCAGCTTGCTCGCGACGACGCTCACTTGCTTGCCGGCACCGGCGCGCACCGCGACGCGTACGGGCACCTTCTGCTTGCCGACGGTCCCCACGTCGACGACGTCGAACGGGCCAACCGCGATCGTGAGCAGATAGCTCGCCATCACCGGTGTCTCGGCGAAGCGCACGCGCTTCTTCGTGCCCTCGACGGTCGTGTTCTCCTCGGGCGCGTTCGCGAGCGCCGCTGCTGCACGCGGCACGACGAGCGTCACCCGCCACGGCGTCTTGAACCGTGGCTCGTCGAAGCACGGCGTGATCCGGCGCGCGAACACCGACTCGCCCTGCGAGAACAAATACCAGTGCTCGCCGCGCTTCTGGCGAAACAGGCCTTCCTGATCACCGGTTGTCTTCCCGCTGTAGACGAAGACGAGCTCGTGCTCGCCGGGCGGCAACGTCTTGCCGAAGCCAAAGCCGATCATTTGATCGCCTTTGATCGGCAACGTCGTCAGCTCGCCGCCGTCGTAGCGCGCGCTCTTGATCGCGAGCTCGTGTGCGTGGATCCAGATGTGATCGCTGGCGCGATCGAGTCGCACGCGAACGTGCGCCTCGCCGAAGAAGTTCTCGCTGGCCGGATCGACGTCGAGCGTGACGTCGTACGAAAGCGGCGTCACGCCATCGGGAAGTCGCAGGCCCGGTGCGGCTGGCTCGAGCGACACCGAGTCACGATGCGGCTCGGCCTCGACGCGGCTCGTCGTCGGTACGCGGCCGGCGCCCGAGCAGGCGGCAAGCGCGAACAGCGGCGCGAGCAGGCGCATGCGCATCCACGATGCGTAACACACTTGGTTTGCGCTGCTCGGCTCAGATCAAATCAAGCAGTGACAACCGCAAGCAGGTGGTCGGTATCTACCTGATCGCCGACCGTTACATGCAGCGCGCGCACCACGCCGGCATCGGCCGCGCGCACGGTGTGCTCCATCTTCATCGCCTCGAGCACGACGAGCGCCGAGCCTGCGGCGACCTCCTGCCCTTCCGCGACGAGCACCTTGACGACCTTGCCCGGCATCGGCGCGACGAGCCCGCCGGCGACGGCCTGGTGCGCGTGGTCGGGGAACCGTGGCTGCTCGGTAAACGTGTAGATGATGCCTTCCGACAGCACGTAGATGCGATCGCCACTCGTCGTGACGCGCACGCGGCGGCGGTGGCCACCGTGCTCGACGAACGCCACGTGATCGTCAGGATCGAAGCGCACGCGCGATACCGTCGTGGTCTTGCCGCCGATCGAGAACACCAGCGCGCCGCCTTCGGGGTGGTAGCCGAGCAGCACGTCGGTGTCGGAGAGCTTGTAATGGACTTGTTGGTCAGCGAACGGCACGTTGCGCCAGCCGGGTAGCGTCAACGCATCGGGTGACCCGCGCTTGCCGATGCCGGCGAGCGTCGCGGCGATCGCGGCGACCCGGATGCGATCGAGACCGGGCGGCCGCGCGGCGAGCTCGCCTGCATGCCGCTCGAGGAAATGCGTATCGAGCTCGCCGGCGAGGAACCCCGGATGCGCGAGGATCTTTGCGAGGTGCTCGCGGTTCGTGACGACGCCGGGCACCCACGTCTCGTCGAGCGCGCGACGTAGTACCTGGGCTGCTTCGCGGCGCGTCGGCGCGTGTGCGATCAGCTTGCCGAGCATCGAGTCGTAGTGGATGCCGATTTCGCTGCCGGCGACGACCCCGATATCGGCGCGTATCGTCGACGGAACATCGACCGCGTGCAGCGTGCCGGTTGTCGGCAAGTAGTCGCGCTCCGGATCCTCGGCACACAGCCGGACCTCGATCGCCCAGCCCTGCTGCGGTGGCGCCGCCGCGTATCCGAGGCGTTCTCCGCGCGCGATGCGAATCTGCTCGCGCACGAGATCGAGCCCGGTCGTCAGCTCGGTGACCGGATGCTCGACCTGGAGCCGCGTGTTGACCTCGAGGAAGTAGAAGTTGCCCTGCGGGTCCGCGATGAACTCGACAGTGCCGGCGCCGACGTAACCGACTGCGCGACCGAGCGCGACCGCTGCATCACCCATCGCGGCGCGCTTCTGCGGATC
>DASUFX010000817.1:0-9628 GCA_036274355.1 Kofleriaceae bacterium
ACCGGACAACCGCCAACCGGACAACCGCCAACCGGACAACCGCCAACCGGACAACCGCCAACCGGACAACCAGCAACCGGACAACCACCAACCGGACAACCCGCAACCGGACAACCGGCAACCGGACAACCAGCAACCGGACAACCACCAACCGGACAACCCGCAACCGGACAACCGGCAACCGGACAACTGGCAACCGGACAACCACCAACCGGACAACCCGCAACCGGACAACCGGCAACCGGACAACCGGCAACCGGACAGCCACCAACTGGACAACCGGCAACCGGACAACCACAACCCACCTGGCTCACCGGGCCGACCGGCCAACCGCCGACCGGCCAACCGCCGATCGGCCAACCGCCGACCGGCCAACCGCCGACCGGCCAACCGCCGACCGGACAGCCGCCACCCGCCAGCGCGGTGCCGCTGTATCCGTCGACACCAGTGCCGACGCCAACAGTGCCGCCGCCCGGTACCACCATTTCGGTGCCGACGCTGTATCCGTCGACGCCGGTCGTGCTGCCCGGGACCGTGCCGGTGCTCAGCGACCACTCGTACAGCATCTTCGATCACTTGTTCTATCCGGCGGTCCGCTCGCCGACGCTGCTCCTTGCCGGCCAAGTGCCGCACCTCGGCCTCGTGCTCGGTGGCGCCGATCGGCTCGAGATCCAGCGCTGGATGCTCTCCGGCTACTGGCAGCCTGGCAACGACACGCATAAGTCGCATTACGCCGCCGCCGCGGGCTACGTGAACAACATGCTCGCACCCGTGTCGGTGATCGCGCAGGGCAGCTTCATCGACTGGCGCAGCCAATCCATCGACGACACCGATCCGATGAACACGATCACGTACGACGAGGAGCACCGCACGCGGGATGCGAGCGCGGCAATCAGCTACACGTATCGCGGCTCGCTGTTCACGACACTCGGCGGCGTCTACACCGACGACTTCGCCCAGGTCGACACGCTGCCGAGCTCGCGCCTCCACCTCGGCGGGCCGAGCGCTACCGTGGAGTGGTACTCGGCCGAGAGCACGCGCTACACCGGGCCGCGTCGCGCACTGCTCGCCAACGCTGCGATCGCCTATTACCCGCGGCAGTGGTCGACGTTCATGGGCAACATCACCGACGTCGCCGGCACACTCGGCACGACGTTACCGCTTCCGTTCGGGCGCCGGCACACCATCTCGGCATTCGCGCGCGCGCGTAGCTTGCTCGCGCCCGACGACACCGGCCTGCTCCAGGTCGGCGGCGATTCCGCACTCGGCATTCTGTGGAATCGCTCGAACAAGATGGAACCGCCGGATTTTGACACGTCGCGGTTTCCGCCGAACCTGCGCTTCGTCGAGCCGCTGCGCGGGTTCGAAGATTTCGGCATCGCCGCGGAGCGCGTGAAGCTCGGCGAGGTGTCGTGGAAGTACCCGCTGATCATCGATCGGGGTACCGCGGCGTCGTTGTTCGTGTTGCCCGCGAGCTTCTTGCGCCAGCTCGATCTCGAGCTGTTCGCCAGTGGCGCGATCGTCGACGCGAGCGATCGCCATTACGCGGTCGGCGCGGCGACGACGTTGCACATCCAGTTCCTGCGGATCCCGCTCGTCGTGATGTATCAGATCGCGCGCCGGCTCACCGACGACGAAGCGCTGACGCACCTAATCGCGATCGGCCCGGACATCTGACGCAGTCGAGGCCGAGGCAGCCGAGGCCGCTGCAGCCGGGCCCGAGGCAGCCGGGCCCGAGGCAGCCGGGCCCTGGGCAGCCGGAACCGGAACCGAAGCAGCTGAGGCAGGTGCGCTCGCTGCGGCTGCGGGCTTCGCCGACACGATCAGCGTGACGAAGCCCTCGTGCTTCCACTCGCTCGCGAAACCCTCGAGCGAGTTCTCGCGCCAACCTTTGTCGGGGTCGAGCGTAACGATCCTCTGCTTGTCACGGTGCAAACCCACGACGACCTCGTAGTGATAGAGCACCTTGCCCCGGCTCACCGGTTTCGTGAGGCCGACGAGTACCGGGCGGCCCGCCTCGAGCTCGCGGGCGAGATCCTCGACCTTGCCGGCGATCACGTAGGACGCGAGGCCTTGCTCGCGCGCGTAGTCGCGCAGCTTGCCCGCAGCGATTCCGTTTTTGCCGACCGGACGGAAGTGGGCGACCACCCTGCGCGTCTCGACGCCGGTCCAGTACGACACGACCATGCTGATCGCGGCGGCGCCGCATTCGTACTCGGTGTCCTGCTGGACGTACGGGACGTCGCGCAGCAGCACCCAGCCCGGCTCGCGCGCGAGCTTGGCCGGCGACGTGTCGTGCGCCGTGCCGCGATACGACGAGCACGCTGTCGCCAATGCGGCGACCAGAACGAGCGTGCGCATCAGTGCACGATCGCGAGCACGAGAATCACGATCACGAGAACGAGAATGACCGTGACGAGCGTGTCGTTGCCGCCTCTGCCACCCTCGAACTTCGCGAGCTTCTCGGCGGCATGCTCGCGCTGCGCGTATTGCTGCAGCTCGTCGGAGCTCGCGGCCTTCTTGGCCGGCGACTTCTCGACGACGGCGGGTGCCTCGTCGGTTGGCGTTGGTGTCGCGAGCACCGGGCTCCCGAGCATGCACAGCGTGACAAGACAAATGGCTAGCTTGCTCATGCGACTATCGTAACCCGGAAACGTCACCCGCCGGGATGTGCGATGTCAGCCGCCGGGATGCGCGATGAACTTGCCATCGCGCACTGCACGCGCACGCATCTCGCGCACCACGCGGTACCAGTCGTCGGGAGGTTCGTCGAAGAAGGGTTGATTGCGCGTCTTGAATTTGTCGAGCTTCGCTTCGAGCGCCTTCAGACATCCGCCTTGTGGCTTACGGATTTCAACGCCACCGAAACAGCCCGGGAGCCACTTGTAGTAGCGCTTCTTGTCCCACGCGGTGAGCTTCTCGTAGCTCCAGTCGAGCGAGAGCAGCGGCAGTGTGGCCGGGTCGCCAGGCGGCGAGCTCTCGCCCTTGAACGTGAAGTAGTCGCCGCGCCGGAGCTGACTGATCGGTTTGTCGGCTTCGGCGTAGATCATCACGCGGCCGCGCGTCGGCGAGAACACGACGATGCTGAACGCCTTCATCTCCTTCGTCGTGCAGTAGATGTTGACGACGACGACGCGCTTGTTGCGATACGCGCACGCGTTGATCCGGAACAAGCCGAACCACGGCCCGGTACCGATGTGCTCGAGCGGCCCCGAGAACACGTCGGCGAGCGCTTCGTCCATCGCATAGAGCCCACCGTCGCGCTTCGGCTCGACCGTCAGCGGCGGATGTTCCTCGACCACGATCGGTGCGGGCTCGCGCTTGGACGCATTGCGCCAGCAGCCAACCACCAACACACACATCAGGACGATCGCGCGCATGTACTCGATGATTACGCACGAGTATCCGAGATGCGTCAGCGTGAACGCCAAATGACCGGGGTCAGGCACTACTTCTACTACTTGCCTTTGCAGGAGCCCGTGGTCCCTCCGTTGCACTGGCCCTAAGAGCCGTCTGGGGGACTTCTATGAGCTCACGTAGCTTGGTGGCTTTGCTTATCTGTGCGAGCGCCGGCGCGGCATACGCGCAGGCCGAACATTACGAGCCGATTCGTGTCGACACCGGCATCTCCGGCACGTACACGAGCGCGAGTGGTCGCGGCGGATTCGGCGCCGTCGTCGAACCGAAGTTCTTGCTGCACGACCACGTCGGCATCGGCGCGCGCTTCGAAGGTGCCGTGCAGTTCGGCGGCAGCTTCGGCAACGACGACATCTCGATGAGTGTCGCCGCGCTCGCCGCGACCCTGGTCAAAGGCGAGTACTACCCGACGCTCGGCACTGCACGACCGTGGGTCGGTCTCGCGTTCGGCATGTACGACATCGTCAGTCAGGACGTGTCGACGGGCATGAGCATGGCGACCGTCGATCAAAAGGCCGGACGCTATTTCGGCCTCGCGCCCCAGCTCGGCGTCGACCTCGGGCGGCTACGCCTCGCCGCGACCTACAACATGATCCTCGGCGCCGACATCGAAATCCGCCAGACGGTCGGCGGTGCGCCGCAATCGACGTCGTACTCGCAGAGCTACTTCACGTTCGAGATGTCGTTCCGGTTCGGCGGCCGTCGCAAATCGCCACCGCCGCATATCGAGGCTCCGCCGCCTCCTGCACCGATGCCGGCACCTGCACCGGCCGCATCGCCGGCAGCACCGGATGCAGCTGCGCCAGTGCCACCAGCACCGACGCCGACGACCTAGCGGGCGGGCACGACGGACTCCGACGCGCGCGACCTAGCGGCGACGACGACGAATTCCAACGAGCCCGACCGCGGCGACGACGAATTCCGACGAGCGCGAGCTAGCGACGACGACGGCGACGGATTCCGACGAGCGCAGCTAGCGGCGACGACGACGGAGTCCGACGAGCGCGAGCAACGCGAACCAGCTCGCGTTACCACCCGCATTGCAGCCACCGTCGTCGGCCGGATCGGGCATCTCGTTTCCGTCGCCGCTCTCGTCGCCCGACATGCCGGGCACGACGGTGAGCGCGAGCTGGATGTCGCCGAATTTCGTGCCGCCGTCGTTGAGCGTGAGCTCTTCCATGATCGGCAGATCGACATCAGTGGCCGGCGTCGTGACGTCGAGGTCGATCGTGCCGGACTTGCCGGCCTCGATCGCCGCGCCGAGCGTGGTGATCACGGTCTGCGACGTCCAGCTCTCGTCGTACAGCTGGCTCGACGTTGCGCTCTTGAGCTGGAGCTTCGTCGTCGCGGGCCAGTTGGCCGTGCCTGCGTTCTTGACCGTGATCGCGTAGTGCACGCGAGTCTGCGGCGACGCGCGATCGGGACCGTTGACCGACACGACGTCGAGGTCGCGCGTACCCTGCAGGCAGGTCGGGCCGATCGCAAAGCCCTCCGAGGGCGCCTTCTTCAAGCGCGCTTCGGTCATCGGGCCGTAGTCGCCGTCCTCGGCGATCGCGTCGGTCGGATGGTTACGGTTCCACAGCTTCTGGAACGCGAGCACGTCGCGGCCGCGAATATCGGGCGACGACAGGTGATCGAAGTGCACGGGGTCATTCGGCACGTCGTGCGACCAGCCCTGCCCGCCCATCGCCGAGATGATCGACGAGTAGTTCGCGATATCGAGCGCACGGCCACTCTCGTGATTCGAGTTCCCGGGCGTCGCTGCCGCGGTGATGCCGCAACGGCCGAGCTGGTACCAGCGATACAAGAGGTACTGCTGCGCGACGGTGCGGAACGCGCTGTTGACTTGCACCGTGTTGTTCGCGGCGACATCCATCAAGTCCTGCTTCGCGTTCGCGGCGAGGTACGGCAACACCGAGTTGCTCGTGATCGTGAGCTTGCCGCCCGCGGTGAACTTGACGAGGCCAGTGGGGCTCGCGCACCCGATCTCGTCGGCGATCTGCTTCGACAAGCCGATCACGACCGACGTCGAGCACGTCGATGTCTCGTAGCTCGTCACCGTCGCGAACGACTCGACTTGGGAATACTGCTCGCCGTCATCGATGCCGCAGCCGGAGGCGAATACCCCCACGCCGAGCACGATGCTGTGCAACATCGAGGTTGCAGGGCGCGCGCCATTTCGAACAGTTGTGCCTGTTTGCCCCATACGCAGGGCGCATTCAGCAAGTACAGTGCCGGTGATGCGCCTTCTGTTTTGCGGCTCGGGCTGGCTTCCGATCGTCGACGCGATCGAAGCGCGGCTGCCCGCAGGCACGACGATCACGTGCTGGGATCGCACGCAACCGCTCACCGAGGTCGTGCGCGACGTCGACGTGCTGCTGCCGTCGAACGCACACATCACGCCCGACGTGATCGCCGCAGCGACGAAGCTACGGTTGATCCAGCAGCCCGCCGCTGGCACCGAGAAGATCGATCGCGAAGCCGCTCTCGCGCGCGGCATTCCGATCTGCAACGCGCCGGGCACGAACCACGTCGCCGTGGCCGAGCTCGCGCTGTATCTGTTGCTCGCGCTCGCTCGTCGCGCGCCGGTCGCTGCACGCACGTTCGCTGGCCGCGAAGTCGGCGTGCCGCTCGGTATCGAGCTCGCCGGCCGCACACTCGGCATCATCGGCATGGGCCGCAACGGCACCGCGTTCGCCGATCGCGCGCGCGCACTCGGCATGACCGTGATCGCGCTCGGCCGCGATGCGACTCCAGAGCAGCGCCGCACGTTCTTCGCCGCGTGCGATGCGGTGAGCATTCACTGCCCCCTCGATCCGTCGACGCGCGGGCTCGTCGGCGCCGAGGCATTCGCCGCCATGAAGCCCGGCACATTCGTGATCAACGTGTCGCGCGGCGGCGTGATCGATCGCGACGCGCTGCTCGCCGCACTCGCGACCGGCAGGCTGGGCGGCGTCGGCCTCGACGTGCACTGGGAGGAACCGGCCGACCCGGCCGATCCGCTCTACGCCGACCCGCACGTCGTCGCGCTCCCGCACATTGCGGGCTCGACGCAGGAAGCGTTCGCACGCATTACCGACGTCGTGGTCGAGAACCTTACCCGACTCTCGCGTGGCGACCAGCTGCTGAATCGGGTTGTTTAGCCTCGCCAAACATTGCTGTAGCGACACCACTTGTGGTGGCATCCAACCGTCGTGAGTTGGCTCGTTCGCTACCTGCGATCGTCTGTCGGCGCGAAGCACGTGATGGCCGTGACCGGCCTCCTGCTTCTGTTGTTCGCGATCTTCCACATGCTCGGCCACCTGCAGATGTTCGGCGGCCGCGAGATGTACAACGGCTACGCGAATTTTCTGCAGCGGCTATGGGAAGTGAAGTGGCCGGTGCGCGTCGGGCTGCTCGGTCTCCTGATCCTCCACGTCGTGATCGCACTCGCCCTGGTCGCAAAGAACCGCGCTGCGCGCCCGATCGAGTACGCCGTTTATCGGCCGCAGCGCTCGAGCATCGTCGGCCGCTCGATGGCGCTGTCGGGTCTCGTCGTGCTCGCGTTTCTGATCTTTCACATCATCGACATGACGATCGATCCGGCGATCGAGCACAACGCGTACTCGCTCTACGTCGCCGCGTTCCAGGTGCCCTGGCACTACGCGGTGTACCTCGTCGGCATCCTGCTGCTCGCGATGCACCTCGGCCACGGCGCGTCGTCGTGGCTGCAATCGCTCGGCTGGCGGCATCCGAAGTACCCGGCCGATCGCATCGGCCCGCTCGTCGCGGTCGGGCTGTTCGTTGGCTACATGATCCCGCCAACCGCGGTGCTCGTCGGAGTGATCTCGTGAAGCTCGACGCGCGCATTCCCGCCGGGCCGCTCGAACAGAAGTGGGCGAACAGCAAGTTCGAGATGCGCCTCGTCAACCCGGCGAACAAGCGCAAGTACAAAGTCATCGTCGTCGGTAGCGGGCTCGCGGGTGGCGCTGCCGCCGCGACGCTCGCCGAGCTCGGCTACGACGTCGCGTGCTTCTGCTTCCAGGACTCGCCGCGCCGCGCGCACTCGATCGCCGCGCAAGGCGGCATCAACGCCGCGAAGAACTACCAGAACGACGGCGACTCGATTCACCGCCTGTTCTACGACACCGTCAAAGGCGGCGACTTCCGCTCGCGCGAAGCGAACGTTCACCGCCTCGCCGAAGTCTCCGTCGACATCATCGATCAGTGCACGGCGATGGGCGTGCCATTCGCACGCGAGTACGGCGGCACGCTCGCGAACCGCAGCTTCGGCGGCGCGCAGGTCTCGCGCACGTTCTACGCACGCGGGCAAACCGGCCAGCAGCTGCTGCTCGGCGTCTACGCGGCGATGTCGCGACAGATCGGCGCCGGCAAGATCCGCATGTTCTCGCGCACCGAGATGCTCGACCTCGTCGTCGAGAACGGCCGCGCCGTTGGCATCGTCGTCCGCGATCTGATCACGGGCGCGATCACGTCGCACGCCGCGCACGCCGTCGTGCTCGCGACCGGCGGCTACGGCAACATCTATTACCTCTCGACGAACGCGAAGGGCTGCAACGTCACCGCGACGTATCGCGCGTACAAGCACGGCGCCGGGTTCGCGAACCCGTGCGTCACACAGATCCATCCGACGTGCATCCCGGTCGCCGGCGACTATCAATCGAAGCTGACACTGATGTCCGAGTCGCTGCGCAACGACGGCCGCGTCTGGGTACCGAAACGCAAGGACGACGTCGCGAAGCACCCCGACCAGATCGCCGAGGACGCACGCGATTACTACCTCGAGCGCAAGTACCCGAGCTTCGGCAACCTGTCGCCACGTGACATCGCGAGCCGTGCCGCGAAAGAAGTCTGCGACGAAGGCCGCGGCATCGGCCCCGGCGGACGCGGCGTTTATCTCGATTTCCGCGACGCGATCAAACGCGACGGCGAAGATCGCATTCGCGACAAGTACGGCAACCTGTTCGACATGTACGAGCGGATCACGGGCGAGAACCCGTACCGCGTACCGATGCGCATCTATCCGGCGGTCCACTACACGATGGGTGGCCTGTGGGTCGACTACGCCCTGATGACGACGATCCCCGGCCTGTTCTGCCTCGGCGAAGCAAACTTCTCCGACCACGGCGCAAACCGCCTCGGCGCGAGCGCACTGATGCAAGGCCTTGCCGACGGCTACTTCATCATTCCGTACACGATCGGCAACTACCTCGCCGGTGTGCCGCTCGGCTCGCCGACCGACTCGACCACCGCAGCGTTCCGCGACGCCGAAACCGAGGTGCGTGCGCGGCTCGATCGGCTGATGAACGCGAACGGCAAGCGCTCGGTCGACACGTTCGCGAAGGAGCTCGGCCACATCATGTGGGAGCACTGCGGCATGACGCGCAGCCGGCAGTCACTCGAGACCGCGCTCGCCGAGATTCCAAAGCTGCGCGAAGAATTCTGGCGCGAGGTCAGCGTGCTCGGCGAGCGTGACTCGTTCAACCAATCGCTCGAGAAGGCGGGCCGCGTCGCCGACTTCATGGAGTTTGCCGAGCTGATGTGCCGCGATGCGCTCGAGCGCGAGGAGAGCTGCGGCGCCCATTACCGGACCGAGTACCAGGTCGACGGCGAAGCGAAGCGCGACGACGAGGACTTCTGTCACGTCGCCGTGTGGGAGCACGCCGACAAACCGATTCGTCACATCGAGCCGCTCGCGTTCGAGAACGTCAAGCTCGCGACGAGGAGTTACAAGTGACAGCCGGCTCTGCAAGCTCCGCCGGACGTGGTCTGTCGTTGACGCTCCACATCTGGCGCCAGAAGGACCGCAAGGCGAAGGGCGGCTTCGTCACGTACAAGGTCGCCGACGTGTCCACGCACGCGTCGTTCCTCGAGATGCTCGACATTCTCAACGAGCAGCTGATCGCAAAAGGCGAAGAGCCGGTCGCGTTCGATCACGACTGCCGCGAAGGCATCTGCGGCATGTGCTCGCTGATGATCAACGGCCGCGCGCACGGCGGCCGCCGCGGCACGACGACGTGCCAGCTTCACATGCGCCTGTTCAAGGACGGCGACGAGATCTGGATCGAGCCGTGGCGCGCCCACGCGTTCCCGGTGATCAAGGACCTGTGCGTCGACCGCACCGCCATGGACCGCGTCCAGGCGGCCGGTGGCTTCATCACCGCCAACACCGGCTCGGCGCCGGATGCCAACGACGTCCTGGTCTCCAAGG
>DASUFX010000818.1:0-2941 GCA_036274355.1 Kofleriaceae bacterium
GAGCAAGCGGCGGATCGCGACGTTGTCGGGCACGACGTTCGCGTGGAAACGATAGATGCCGCGTGCGTGTGCGATCGCGAGCAACTCGTCGCGCAGGATCGACCCGATGCCGCGACGCCGATAGTCCTCGTCGACGCGGAAGCGGATCTCGGCATCGCCGGGCAGCTCGATCAGCCGCGCGACGGCAACGGGCTGATCGTCGACCGACGCGACGAGCGCGACGCGGTCGATGCCATCGACGTTGGTCGACGGACGCTGGTACTCGACGATGACGTTGCCACCGTCGGAGAGCGGGACCATGAGCGGGAGGCTTTCCCACGACAGGCGGAGGTCCATGCGCAGAAGCATGACCGACGAACTTTTCGTCGGCGTTTCGTGAACATCACTTCTTCGCGACGGTCAGAGACAGACACTGAGCTCGGGAGCGTGTTCAGGAAGATACGTGCACGTGCAGTTGGGAAGCGGCGGGTTGTAAGGATTGCATAGCCGCTTACAGGTCCCGCCGACACACAACAAACCAGATCCGCAATCATCATGAGTGCCGCTCGCGTCGGTGACGAGCGTGCACGCCGCGTCGGGTTGTTGTGTGCCGATCGGAGCGCAGCCGAGATGCGTCGCAACCGGATTCGTCGATGCATAGATGCTCGTGCAGTGCGTGCCTGCAGCGCAGCTACCGGGTATGCACACCGGCCTACAAAAGCCGTCGCCGATGCAAAACATGTTGGTGCCGTTCGCCTGGTCCGAGCCGAATCGAACCTCGCCGTTCGCGTACGCGCACCAGCCTTCGAGGACCATCGTGGCGTCGGGCACCTGAGCGAGGCACCCGCGCGACGTGTTGGACGAGACCTGCGTGTACACGACCGTGTCCCCGTGCCGGAGCTCGATGACGTGCTCGGCTGCGCGCGCATCGGCTGGGCTCGGATACTCGAGCAGCAGCTGTTGTGTCGCGACACCGTCGATGAAGATCACCGGCTTCGGATCGGGGGGCGGCTTGTCTTGTGGATCCGTCCAGCCGACCGTCAGCGTGTAGCCCACGGGCCCGGGGGCTGCATCGACGAGCGTGATCGGCGAGTCGGCGCTATGGCAGCCGGCCACGACGAGGATCCACAGCGCACGCACCACATGAGTATGCGGTAATCTGCGGCGCAGTGACTGACCTCGTCGTCCGATCGCAACGCGTCGTGATGCCCGACGGTATTCGTGCGGCCACCGTGCACGTGACGGCCGGCACGATCGAGCGCGTCACCGCGTGGGACGATGTGCCGGCAGGTGCGCGCGTCGTCGACTACGGCGAGCTCGCTGTGATGCCTGGCATCGTCGACACGCACGTCCACTTGAACGAGCCCGGCCGCACCGAGTGGGAGGGCTTTGCGACCGCAACTCGCGCGGCCGCGGTCGGCGGCGTCACCACGCTCGTCGACATGCCACTCAACTCGATCCCACCGACGACGACGCGCGAAGCGTTCGCGGCGAAGCGCGATGCAGCGCGCGGTCAGTGCGCGGTCGATGTCGGCTTCTGGGGCGGCGTAGTGCCGGGCAATCAGCGCGAGCTCGCAGGGCTCGTCGCCGACGGCGTGCGCGGCTTCAAGTGTTTCCTCGTCGACAGCGGCGTCGCCGAGTTCGGCTGGGTTGGAGAGCCCGAGCTCGCGCCCGCGATGCAGATCCTTGCAGGCCTGAACGTGCCGCTACTCGTGCACGCGGAAGTCGCGGGCCCGATCGACGCGGCGACTGCACAGCTCGCGAAGGCTGATCCGCGGCGCTACGCGACGTATCTCGCGTCGCGACCACCGGCAGCCGAAGAGCAAGCGATCACGCTTGTCACGCGGCTGTGTCGCGCGACGAACGCGCGCACGCACATCGTGCATCACTCGGCCGCGACCGCGTTGCCGCTGTTGCGTCAGGCGCGCGCGGATGGCTTGCCGTTGACCGCGGAGACGTGTCCGCATTACTTGCACTTCACGGCCGAGGCGATTCCCGACGGCGCGACGCCGTTCAAGTGCGCACCGCCGATTCGCGATGCCGATAATCGCGAGGCGCTGTGGCGCGCGCTCGCCGAAGGCGTCCTCGATTTTGTCGCGAGCGATCACTCGCCGTGCAGTCCGAGCTTGAAGGCGATGGAGGTCGGTGACTTCGTCGCCGCGTGGGGCGGCGTCGCCGGATTGCAGCTCGCGCTGCCGGTCGTGTGGACCGAAGCGAGCCGGCGCGGTCACACGCTCGTCGATCTCGCGCGCTGGATGAGTGCAGGACCGGCGCGCCTGGCTGGACTCACCGGGAAGAAGGGCGCGATCGTCGCCGGCGGCGATGCCGACTTCGTCGTGTTTGCCGATGCCGAGACCACCGTTGTCACGCCGGAGAGCGTGCAGCACCGTCACAAGGTGACGCCGTATGCAGGCGAGACGCTGCGCGGTGCGGTGCACGCGACGTATTTGCGCGGCCAGCTCGTCGCCGAACGCGGCCGCGCGCTCGCCACGGATCAAGGAGCGCTGTTGTGAGTGACTTTACCGAGCTGCCGGATCTCGCGTGCGAGGCAATCGGCGGTGCAGCGATTCTGTGCAACGACGAATTCTTCGCGGAGAAGGAGAACATGCTCCGCGCGCACGACGCCGTGTGGAAAGAGCACGAGTACACCGATCGCGGCAAATGGATGGACGGCTGGGAGACGCGACGCTATCGGCCCGCCGACGGCCGCGCGCCGGGTCGCGACAGCGAGGTTCACGACTGGTGCGTCGTGCGGCTCGGTTTGCCGGGCGTGATCAAAGGCGTCGTCGTCGACACCGCGTTCTTCCGCGGCAACTATCCCGATACGTGCGCGCTATACGGCGCGACGATCGACGATGCGCTCGATCTGCGAGCGCTCGAGCACGCGACCTGGGTACCGCTCGTGCCGCGCTCGCCACTCGAAGGCAACGCGAAGAACAAGTTCTCCGTGCTGTCGCCGGAG
>DASUFX010000819.1:0-2721 GCA_036274355.1 Kofleriaceae bacterium
CTTGCCGAGCTGCGAGTCGACGCTCAACCCGCCGGCGCCCGCGCACATGAAGAAGAAGAACACGAAGCAGTACACGACCGCGAGCTCGCCCTTGTTGACGATCGGCAGGAAGTCGGCGCCGAAGTGACCCTTCCAGTGGAACTGCATGTACGCGACGGCCATCATGCCCGACGCGAGAAACGCGGCAGCGCGCGTGAGCAGGCCAAGCGCGATCAGCGCGCCGCAGACGAGCTCGATGATGCCGCCGATCCACATCTGCGAGAACGACTCCGGGGCGACCTTGCCGCCGGGGAACCCGAGCAGCTTCTGCGAGCCGTGAAAGAAGAACATGAAGCCGGTGACGACGCGCAGTGCCGTGTACGCCAGCGTTTCGAGTCGTGCGCGATCCATGGCGAACATCTAGCACGCAAGCCGACGCTGACACGTGTAACGAAGTGTTTCGCTCGGCGGTGCCTGAGGCACATCGATGTGCGTTACCGCTCGGGTCGGCCCTACTCGATCCCGTACTTCTCGAGCTTGTAATAGAGCGCACTCGTCTTGATGCCGAGCAGGCGCGCGGTCTCGGTCTTCACCCGACCGGCCTTCGCATAGGCCTTGAGGATCAGCTGGCGCTCGAGATCGTCGAGGATCTCGGGAAGCGACATCTCGCGAGGTACGTTGAGCGCGTCTTCCTCGGCACCACCTTGCAGGAACTGCGGTAGCGACGGTGGTCCGATTTCTTCGCCCTCGGCGAATACGAGCGATTGCTCGATCGCGTTCTCGAGCTCGCGCACGTTGCCCGGCCAGTGATAGGCCATGATGCGACCGAGCGCGGCGTCGCTGATCGAGCGTACCCGCGGGTTCGTCTTCGGACCGAGCTTGGCGATGAAGTGCTGGACGAGCAGCGGGATGTCTTCGCGGCGCTCGCGCAATGCCGGCAGCTTCACCGGAAGCACGTGAAGGCGGAAGAACAGGTCTTGCCGGAAGCGGCCGGCATTGACCTCGGCTTCGAGATCCTTGTTGGTGGCGGAAACGACGCGAACGTCGACTTTGATTGGCGCTTCGCCGCCGACGCGCTCGAATTCTTGCTCCTGCAGCGCACGCAGCAGCTTGACCTGCATCGACGGCGGCACATCGCCGACCTCGTCGAGGAACAGCGTGCCGCCGTCCGCGAGCTCGAAGCGACCGAGCTTCTGCTTGATGGCGCCAGTGAATGCGCCCTTCTCGTGACCGAACAGCTCGCTCTCGAGCAGCGTCTCGGTGAGCGCGCCGCAGTTGACCTTGATGAACGGCCCGCTGGCGCGCTTGCTCAGGCGATGGATCGCGCGCGCGACGAGCTCCTTGCCGGTGCCGCTCTCGCCGGCGATGAACACCGTGGTGTCGCTTGCCGCGACCTTCTCGACGGTACGGCGAACCTGAGCCATCTTGTCGCCACCGCCGACCAGCTCGGCGAACTTGCTGTCGCTCTCGGCTCGCAGGTAATCGACCTGGGCGTCTGCTTTGCGGCGGCCGCGCTTCGTCGCGCACACTTCGAGCGCGCGCTCGACCTTGAGGCGTACGACCTCGGTCTGGATCGGCTTAGTGATGAAGTCGAACGCGCCGAGCTTCATTGCCTCGACGGCGGTCTCGACCGTACCGAAGCCGGTGATGATCATGATCGGGACATCGGGATCGATCGCGCTGATCGCCTTGAGCACGTCGACGCCGGTCTGGCCCTCCATCTTGAGGTCCGTGATCACGAAGTCAGCGCGGCGCTGCTTGAACGCGGTGACGCCAGCCGCACCATTTGCGGCCGTGATCGGGTCATGGCCGAGCTTCTTGACCGTGATCGCGAGGCCCTCACGGATCGTGTCGTTGTCGTCGATGATGAGGATCGTCGCCATGTCCGCGGGGCCCATGGTAGCCGCTCGCCGGAGCGCGTGGCGGCGGATCCGATCAAGATCCGGCAGAAACGGAACATCGTCGTCTCCGAGAGGGTGGGATCACTCGCGCTGCTGTTGTGAGCTGCATGCGAGTGTGGTTGGCTTCGAGGGTGGAGCACGTCAGGGTCGACCTGAAGGTCTGCGTACGGTGTGCTGCGTGCGCGATCGTGGCGCCGCACACGTTCGAGCTCACCCGGAAAGGTACTCGCGTGGTCCGCCAGCCCAGCGATGATGCCGAGCGTGCAGCATGTCGGGCGGCGGCACTGCTGTGCCCGACACGCGCGATCGAGGTGGGCCCGCATGAATGACGTCGTCCGCGAGCAGCTGTGCTTCGCGCTATCCGATCAGGCCGAGCGTGCGCGCTGGCGCATGGACGACATCGCGTGGGATCGCGTCGATCCGGCGAAAGCGCCCGAGCCCTTGCGCATGCTGGTCAAGGAAGCCGCGTTCGCGGAGCTGACGACGACGTCGGCGACGCGGCGGTTTCTCGACGACCTCGCCGACGACACCGACTTCACGCAGTGGGTCTCGGTGTGGTTCTTCGAGGAGACGCGACATCCGCAGGTGCTCGTGCGGTGGCTGCATCAGCTCGGCATCACCGTCGATGCTCGGTTCATGCGTCGCGGCCGTGCGACGGCGCCGCTGATGAAGTCGCGCATCGGCACGCTCGTGGCCAACGTGATCTCGGAGCTCGTCGCGTCGGCGTCGTACGCGAACCTCGCGGTGCGCGCCGAGGAGCCCGTTTTGTGCGATATCGCGCGGCATCTCGCCGCCGACGAAGCGCGGCACGCGGCGAGCTTCTACGCGTATGCCCGCCGAT
>DASUFX010000820.1:0-4849 GCA_036274355.1 Kofleriaceae bacterium
TCGGCGTTGGGGTCCGCGGCGATCAGCTGGTCGTACGCGGCGCCCGCGCGCGCGGGATCGCGATCCTCGAGCTCGGCGGCGAGCTTGCGCAGCGTCGCCAGCTTCTCGCCCTCGGGCGCGACAGCGCCGAGCCGCTCCATCGTACGGAGGTAGTCTTCCGTCCGGCCGGTCTTGTCGTAGAGATCGACGAGCGCCTTGAGCGCTTCGGCGTCGCTGCCGTTCGCGGCAACGGCGGCCTCGTAACGCTGGATCGCGCCCTCGAGGTCACCGAGCTTCTCGGCGCGCAACGTCGCCAGCTCGCGACGGATCGCGGCGGCGCGGCCCTGGTCTCCCGATTCCGCGCTGATCTCGGCGCGGCGATCGAGAACCTTGGCGAGATTCGCCCACTTCTCGTCGCGGCGATACAGACGCTCGAGCGCGGCAAGCGCGTCGTCGCTGTTCTCGTCGAGATCGAACGCGTGCTGGTACGACTCGACGGCCTTCGCGGTCGACGCGAGCTGCGTCTCGTAGAGGTCGCCGAGGTCGATGAGCAGGCCGACCTTGGTCTGGATATCGGTCTCGACTTCGCCGTGCGCCTTCAGCGCGTCAGCGAGGTCCGCCCACTTCTGCTGCTTGCGGTACATCTCCGCAATCGCGAGGTGCGCGGCGCGGTTCTGGTTGTCGAGCTCGAGTGCGCGACGCAGGCTCGGCGTCGCGTAATCGGCGCGATCGAGCTTCTGCGCGTACCAGCCGCCGAGCCGAGCCCACCACTTGCTGGCGAGCTTGGGGTCCTGCTGGTCGGTCGCGATCTCCGACGCCTCGTTGACGAGATCCGCCCAGCCACCGGTCGAGGCGGCGAGCTTCTCGGCGCGCGCGGCGGCGACATCGTCCTCCGGAGCGAGCTGACACGCGGTGGTCGCCGCTTCGAACGCGCGGCGGAGGTCACCGACTTCGGTCTCGTAGACACCCGATAGCTCGAGCAGCGCGTTCGCGCGCTCGCCTGCTTCCGCGGCTTCGACGCGGCCGAGCAACACCTCGACGACCGTGTCCCACTTCTTGGCGGCGCGCGCCTTGCGCTCGATCAGCGCGAGCGCGTCGCGTGCCTCGGCGGCTTCTTCGCCACCCTCGGCGAGCATCGCGACCCAGCCGTCGACGTCGTCCTGATCCGGACGCGTCTGCGCGAGCGTGATCTGCACCCGTTCGCACGCGGCGCGCAGCGACTCGAGCCACTCGATCACGCTGCGCTCGGCGACGTCGTCGCCACCGCGGCCAGCGAGGTTCACGACCTCGATGTGGTGATCGGCCATCAGCTCGTCGACGGTCACCGGACCAACGCCGGCACCGAGGAAGTAGTGCGTGCCACGCGGCGGCTCGAACATGCCGAACACGCGGTCGAGCAATGCCGACAGATCGGGATCGCCGTAGCGGAACCCGACGAACACGAGCGAGCCTTCGACGTACAGCTCGCGCGCGTACTCGCGAAGGTCGACGGCACGCGACAGCGCGCGGCGGACGCTCGCGGGCGTGACGACGTACGTATCGAAGTTGCCGAGCATCTTGACCAGCGTGCGCCGGCGCAAGCTCAGCTCACCGAGCTCCTGATAACTGACGACGCGGGCGGGCGGCCACTCGGTCGGCGATCCGGTCTCGAGCGCGTGCTCGAGGACGTCGCCGGGGAACGTCGTCCAGACGTGGCGGAACGGCAGCTTCGCGAGCTGCTTCGGCAGCGCCGGCACCTCGGCGGGCGCGGCCCACGTTTCCTGGACGATGCGATCGCAGGTCTCTTCGCCCAGCGCGCGGGCCAAGAAGCCGACGGCGCGGACGAGGCTGCCTTTGTGCAGCAGCTTCTCGAGGTCCTTGGTCGCCGCGTCATCCCCTTCGCGGCCGCGGGTCTCGAGCGCTTTCGTCAGGCGCTCCAGGAGTTGTTTCCAGCTCGGTACTCCGATTCCCGCACCGACGACCAGGGCTGCTTTGCCCGTACGGATCTGCTCGATGAGAGACTCGGGGATCGTGTGCTCGTGCATCCTAAACCCCTCTGTCTTGTGGTTCGCGCGGGACCCTATCGAGGGCAAAAGACGCACGCAAGGGGAAAGTGTTACCGTCGGTTGGGGTGCGTCTTCGACGCAAGATCACGATTGCGTTCTTCCTGGTCAGCTCGCTGGTCAGCGTCCTGCTCGCGCTCTTCCTGTACCGCTTCATCGAGCACCAGCTGGAGAGCGAATTGCGCAGCAAGCTGCTCGACATGGCGCATATCGGAGCGGCTGAAATCGACGTGGAGGCCTATCGCCGCCTCCACGACCAGCTGCAGCGTGGAGCCGCCGACGACGCCAAGGTTGCCGCGGTCGAGGCCTCCGAGGATTACCTAGCGATCTCGGCCCAGCTCCGCATGCTCCGCGCGACCGAGCCGGCGCTCATGCAATACGCCTATCTCCTCGCCCCGACGGACGATCCGGCGAACCCGGCGTTCGTGGTCGACGCCGACGTGCTCGACTTCAACGCCAAGCTGGCGCACGGGGAGAAGCTGCCCGAGGGCGAGAGCGTCTCGCACTTCAACCTGCCCTACGACGTGTCCGCGCTCCCGGTGCTCGCCAAGGCGCTCGCCGAGTGCTCGACCCACCAGGAGAAGGACTTCGTCTATGACGCGAAGTTCAAGGTGAGCTCGGTCTCGGCCTATGCGCCGCTGAGCGACAGGACCGGCACGCCGCTGCGCGACAGCAAGGGGCGCTGTCTTGGCGTGCTCGGCCTCGACATCACCGACCGCCAGATGCGCGCCGCGCTCGCGAATGCCGGCGGCCTGGCGATCAAGATCTCGCTCGCGATGATCGTGCTCGCGCTGATCGTGTCGATCGCGCTGTCGACGCTGCTCACCCGCTCCATCCTCGCGCTGACCTCGACGGTGAAGCGGTTCGCGGACAAAGACTTCACCGCGCGCACGCCGATCCTGTCGAAGGACGAGGTCGGTCAGCTCGGCGAGAACTTCAACGCGATGGCCGCGACGATCCAGGAGCACAACGACAACCTCGAAGAGCTGGTCAAGAAGCGCACGAAGGAGCTATCGGACGAGAAGCAGACGTCGGAGCGGCTGCTGCTCAACGTGCTGCCCGGGCCGATCGCGGATCGCCTGAAGTCCGGCGAGGGCTTGATCGTCGACCGGTTCGAAGCGGTCAGCGTGCTGTTCGCGGACATCGTCGGCTTCACGTCGCTGTCGTCCCGCATTCCGCCCGAACAGCTCGTCACGATGCTCAACGAGCTGTTTTCGACGTTCGACAAGCTCGCCGAGAAGCACGGGCTCGAGAAGATCAAGACGATCGGCGACGCGTACATGGTCGTCGCGGGTATCCCGCAGCCCGTTGCGAACCACGCACACGCGATCGCTCACATGGCGCTCGATATGCTACTCGCCGTCGACGATTTCGCGAAGCGACACGCGTCGGACCTCACGATTCGCATCGGCATCCACACCGGCCCCGTGGTCGCGGGCGTCATCGGGCAGAAGAAGTTCATCTACGACCTGTGGGGCGACACCGTGAACACCGCGAGCCGCATGGAGTCGCACGGTGTCCCCGGAAAAGTTCACGTCACCGCCACCACGTTCGCGGCATTACGCGACACGTTCGAATTGGAGCCGCGCGAACCGATCGAGATCAAAGGGAAGGGCCGCATGCAGACTTACTTGATCGTCGGCAAGCGTGCGACGATGAAGTCACTCGAGCCGCGCCCGAGTGATCCGCGCGGCTGGGGGTCGGAAACGGACGGGGGATGACAAGCAAGCTTCGGTGGAGTGCACCAGCATGGGCGCTGTTCACGACGCGTCACGCGACCGAGACGCTCGCTGATGATCTGCCCCTCGCCGTCACCGTCGAGCAGATGGGTCCGGCGCGCATCCTCCACCTCGGTATCGGCAAGGGCAAAGTCTCGATCGCGATCGCGCTCGGCAAGAAACCGAACGCGACGTTCACCGTGCGCACCGCTGCGGAGGGAGCCGCATGTGTCGACGCGCTCGCGACGTGGCTCGGTGTACCCGTGCCACCGCCCTCCACGGGCGCGGTCGCAATGCCGCCGCCGGTCACCGTCGGTGTGATCGACATGGGGCGCGGCAAGGGCCAGCGCCACGTGTGGCAGCTCGTGCAGATCGTGCTCGGGTACGAAGCGCGCTTCTATTTGATCTGGCGTGTCGCCGGTACGGAAGCGTTTCTCTGCGAGCACGAGTCTGGCAACCGCGAATCGTTGATCGCAGAGCTTGCCGCGGTGCTGCGCGATGGCACGCGTGAGGTCAGCGCGGCACAGCCAACGAACGGCCACTACTTCGTGTTCGACGGCGAACGGAGCAACGTCGACACGCGTGCGTGGGCGCGCAAGCTCCACCTCGAAAAAGCGGACGTCGAGCGCCGCCTCGAAGCAGCCGGCCGCGCGCACGTCGATCCGCTCTACGCGCAGATCGAAACGGCGCTCGACGCGTGGCCCGAAGATCCGCGCGGCGCTGCCACGCGCGTCATGAAGATCCCGGTGTACGGCTGCGTCGGCGCAGTGTGGGGCTCGATCGCGCATCGCGATCCGGCGACGCTGAGCACGCAAGAAGTGGCCGCGCTGCACCAAAAGCTGCGATCTCTTGCCGCTGCGGACTACGTGCAGCGGCTCTACCACCAGGACGAGGTGCATGCGCTCCTGCTAAGGTGAGCGCGTTCATGTGGTCCGACGTCGCGGCCATTTATCGGTCGTCGAAGAAAAAGAAAGACATCAACTGGTTCACCGAGTGGATCGCTCGTCCACCGGGGGCCGTGGTCGTCTACTTCTTGCGCAACACGCGCGTCACGCCGAACCAGATCACGTTCGCGTCCGCATTCATCGCAGCGGGTGCGTGCGCGATGTT
>DASUFX010000821.1:0-7356 GCA_036274355.1 Kofleriaceae bacterium
GACGGGCCCCGCAGCGCCGGCTTCTGCGATCGCGGCGAGCGTGTAGTCGCGAGCGAGCAAACCTTCGAACACGAACGTGCCGTCCGCCTCCGTCGTCGTTGCGCGCGGTGGTAGGGCGTCGATCGTCACGCGCCCACCGCCCACGGGTGTATCGCTGGCGTCGATGAGCTGGCCTTCGAGGCGGAATGTTCCGAGCGGATCAGCGACCGCAATGTCACCGCTCGCTGCTTTCGTGAGGATCGGTAGAGCCGATTGCACGGCGCGGGGTGAAGGCGCGGCTGCATCGCCGTGACGGGTGCGGCTTGCCGACCCCGCCGCGATCACGCCCACCACCGTGACGAGCACGGCAAGACCTACGATTTTTGAGGTTCGCGTCATGCGCCGCCCCAAAGCAAGTGAGATGCCGGCGCTCGAGCGGCTATGTCCGCACAACACGATGACGACGCGAGCGATCCGTTACACGTACCGCTGTTCCGTCGTTGCTCCGGCTGTTCCGCTCACGAGCGAGCTTCGTGCCGGCGCGCGTCGAGCTCGATCTTGCCGATCACGACGAGCACGAGCCCGCCGAGGATCCACTGCTCCGGCACTGGTGACGCCACGAGTGGCGCCGAGTAGTTGAACAGAGCGTGCAGGACGATCACGATGCCGAGGCTACCGCTGCGCAGGTACAGATAGCTCGCGAGCACACCGCCGACCCAGACGACCGCGAGGCTGCCGACGAGATCGATGCCCCGCAAGCCAAGGCTCATCCGTTGTGGGATGTGGTAGAGCGCGAACAGCAACGCCGCCGCCGAGACCGCGAGTGTTACGCCGCGCCAGTCTGCATGACGAGCGCGCGCGCGGATCAAGAACTGACGCAACAGGAAGCCACGAAACGCGACCTCTTCGACGAGCGCAGTTCCGAGCAGGTGCGCGATCAAGTTGCCGGCGACGGTGCCCGGATCATCGTTCAGCGCGGGTCCGGCGTGGAGCTCGCCGTCGGAGATGAGCGCACCCGCGACGAGCCCGATCTGGATGCCGCTCGCAACGACGAGCAGAACGACGAGCGCGCGCCGCAGGTCGCTGGCGACAAGCCCTGCATCCGCGACCGAGACCGAACCGGCGTACATGACGCTGCCGACCAGCGCGAAGACGAGGAGCGCGGCGACAAACGCGGGCTGGATCAGGCCAGCGGTCGCGTGACGCACGACATCGAGACCCGACCAGCTGAACAGCACGGACCAGATCACGGCGACCGAGATCGCCAGCGCGATGATCACGCCGACGATCGTCGCGGTGCTTGCACGCGCTGGTGGTGCCGCGAGCATGGGCCTCACGTATCACGATACCGGTGGCGACGGTTGTTCGCGGCGGATCCTGCGCGCGATCATCGTCATGCTCCTGCGGATGACGTGGCGAGTGAGCAGCGCCGCGCCCACCACCACGAGCATCGACGTGGCGAGCCGGCCGAGCGCAGCCAGCGCGATCATCAGATCGGCGTCCGCGCTCGCGGTGACGAGCTGAACAATGATCTGCGGCAACCCGGCCAGGTGCCGGCCGGCGATCGGAACCAGCCTCCACAGCACGTAGCCTGCGAAGCACATCGCGGCCGCCGAGTAGGCGACGACAAATGCGGTCAGGGGCGCCGACCACGGGAATGGAGGAGCGACGCGACCCCGCACCCGCGCCCAGATCCCGGCAAGCACGACCCTGCGTTGGTGATTGAGGTTGACGACGCCGAGCGCATCGGACAGGCACCAGTAGCCATCGAGCGCGAAGAACGGGATCAAGTTCGTGATCGCGATGCCCACGCTCATCATCGCGGTGGCGTACAGCACGTCCGAGCCGGTGACGTACCAGCCGAGCGCGATCATCGCCGTGATGATTGCCTGGAAATAGAGACCGCCGAGATCGACGGCGACCCGCTCCCAACGGCGTAGTCGCCACGCATCGGTGACATCGCAATACAGGGCTGGATAGATCATGTAGATCGTGGCGCCGATCGGACCGACGCGTGCGCCATAGCGAGCGCACGTGGCCGCGTGACCAAGCTCGTGGACGACGAGGATCGGCAGGTTTGCGAGATAGGCGAGCCAGAACGATCCGAGCGTCAGTCGTGGTGACGGAGCGCCGGTGAGCACGAAGCCGAGGATCGCGACCGCGAGCGCGCCGAGCGCGATCATCGAGCGTGGTCCGCACAGGGCAGCGACGGGCGCGGTGATCGCGCGGACGGTCGCGCTCGACAACCACTCGCGTGTGATCACGAAGCCGGGCAGCGCTTCGCGCCTCGGCGCGGCCCGCACGGAATTGATCTTCGTCGCGAGCGCTTCACACGTGGCCAGGACATCGGTCACCGACGCGTCACACTGCCGAGCGAGCTCGTCTAGCGACTCGCCGCGGTGGAGGCCGAGCACGAGCAGCGCCGCCGATCCGGATAGCTTGAGGAACCTGCCGTCCTCGGTGATGATCGCGCACGACAGACCACGCTCGGCGGAGTCGAGGCGAGTTAGCTCGCAGCCGTCGAGGGCGCGGACGATCGAGATCGGTGCGTCAGCTCGCACAGCCCACGGTCTGGGCGAACGCGCCGATGCGGCCCTGCTTTACATCCGAGTAGGCGTCCGCCGCGGCGACACGGAACCGCTGCTGGAATCCGTTGCAGTAGTTCGTATGGAACTCGCCGCGATGGTCCATTGCCTCCGCCGCGCAGCCGCCGCCGCAGTAGAACGCGTAGCGGCAGCTTGCACATGTATCGTTGGTTGCGAACGTGCGCTCGCGCCAGGTGTCGACGTCGTTGACGATTGGCTTGCCGAGAACGGGGAGGAGTCGCTTGACCGGCGCCGGCTCGGCCGCAGGAGTCGTGGGATCCCGGCGGCGCATCAACTGCGGAGTACCATCCTCGTCGATCGTACCGATGCGGATCGACGGATCGCCGGTGCGCTCCCAGCACGCGTAGATATCGCCGAACGCATCGAACACGTACATCGTGCTGTGCGCGCCGCAGAATGCTGATTTGTACATCTGCCACGGCTGCGCATGGCCGCGCAGGATCTGGAACACCATGTCGCGGAGCTCGTCGCTCGGCCTCGCGATTACGCGCAGCTCGGGGTGTTTCTCGCGCAGCTCGAGCATGCGCAGGCTGACCGCGTACCCGTTGTAGGTGTCCTTCTTGTCAGTCTGCTCGTTCGAGGCGTGCACGGCGGCGGCGTACGCCATGAACTTCGGGTTCTTGTCCCAGCCGTGCGCGATGATCGCGCGCGCGAGCTCGGGTAGGCGTGCGAGGTTGAACTTGTCGACGTTGACACGCATCGCGATGTTGATGCCGCGCTCGAGCGCCATCGTCGTGTTCTTCGCGATCATCTCGAACGAGCCCGAGCCATCGGCATGGATTCGCCTCTGATCGTGGACGTCGGGCGGGCCGTCGATCGTGATCTGGACGTGGTCGATGATGTCGGGGCTCAACAGATCCGCATACGCCTCGAGCTGCGTCGCGTTCGACACCGCAGCGATCTCACAAGGGGCCGCCGCCTTGAGCTCGTTGATCCACCACTCGATGAACGGTCGGTTCTCGGCCAACAGTGGCTCACCACCGAACAGGGTAATGCGGCGCGGCTTGCCCGCGGCGTTGGGATGAAGCGCGTCGATCTTGTCCATCGCACGCACGATCCGCTTCGCCATGTCCTTCGACATCGTCTTGAGCAGATGCGAGAACGCGGGGTTCGTGCGCATGTGATCCTGGAAGCAGTAGCCACAGCGCAGGTTGCACTGATAGGTCGGCATCAGGATGTAGGTTGGGCGGTTCTCGCGCTCGACAGCGTGTCGACGCGTCGCGGCCTTCTTCACCAGCTCGCGTTCCTCGATCGCCGATCGCGCGGTCAGAAAGCCGCGGCGACGCAACATCTCGATCGTCTCGTCTGGAAGGTGGACCGGCACGCGTGGCGTTACTCGCTGCGACTCTTGCGGCCACTCGCCGTGCAGTGGTGTGTGGCGATCGTCCTCGTGGGCGCGCAGGTAATCGGCCACCCGACGCTCGACGACGTCATACGCCCCGCTATATCCGTGCACGAGTAGCTGCTCGTCCGGAGAGTCGGGAAGATCGACATATATGGTGTAGCTGCTCGTTCGCATGGTCGAGCGCGGCTTGCAGCGGAAGTGCCAGCTTGCTCGCCGGTAACTGCACGAGACGCGCGCGTTGCGCGCTCGAATGGTGATTCGATCGTTCCACCCAGTGTTCCGATCGCGGCTGAGAAGCTGGCTCGGACGCCGACAAGCCTGTGGCGTTCGGTTCGTTCGCGCGTCCTCGCTGCTGGAATGACGCGTGCAATGCCCACGCGGCGGCATGTCCGATCTCTTTCGAGACGATCGAATTTCATCATCAACAAGGACAAATCAATGAGCGAAAAACCACGCACTCTTCACATGACCCCTGAAGCACTTGACGTCGAGGAGCTCGAGCACCGACTCGAGCTCGCGGCGCAGACGGCTGCCTGCAGCTGCTGCGGCTCGAACGGCAACACCTGTGACTGCAACACCAAGGTCAAGGCTTCGACCACTACTGGCGGAGCTGGCTGTTAACCTGACTTAGTTCGTTCGAGCTAGACGCGGACATGCCTCTTCGTTTCTAGCCGCATCGCGATCTGGATCGCGACGACAGGCGAGCTCGCTCGCCTGCCGGGCCCTTTTTCTTCGAGGTCGACATGAGCAAACCCACGAGCTGCCGGTGGACCGCCGGCCTCGCGCCGATCGACGGCGCGGGCAATATCTATGCAAACGTTCTCGAGGCGTTCCTCGCGATCATGCCGCCGGCCGCGCAAGCGCACCTCGAAGTAGCGCGCGAGGCGGGGCGGTTACTCGCGCGCTCGATCGTCTGCGCCGACCGCGTCATCGACGGCGACCTCACCTACGGCAGCTTCGGCGAGAACGTCCTTGCCGCGCAGATCTGCCAGCTCGACGCTGTGCGCCTATTGCAGCGGCTGGTTCCGGCGGATCACGAGTTCTGGTCCGCGTTCGCGAGCCGGCTCCGCGAGCTCGCCGACGCGTGCCTGGCGGAGCTCGCAGACACGGAGCGCGATGTCGCCGCGGCCGAGCGCATCGCTCTCGGCAAGAACGCGGTCGCCCGACTCGCCGCCTCGCTCGCGTGTGTGCTCGGTGGCACGGCCGAGCCGCTCGCGGAGCTCGACCGTGCAGTCGTCGAGCTGATTGCCGCCGTGCAGGCCCTCGACGATGCGGCCGACTGGCGCGCCGACCTCGCGCGCGGCCAGCTATCGCTCGTCACCGCGCGCATCTGGATGCAGCTCGGCCGCGATGCGACCGGAACCGCGGTCGATGTCTTCGTGTACCGCGTCGCGCTGCCCGAGGTTCTCCATGCCGGGCGCACTGCGCTCGAGAATGCGATGACGATGCCTGCGCTCCGGGGCTCCGCAGCCTGGACCCGGATGACAGGCAAGATCGCACACGCCTACGATCACGCGATCGCGGTGCTTCCGTTCCGCGAAGCACGGCCAGACCGTTCGTCAGGAGCGATCGAGGAGGCAGCGCAATGATCGCTGCGGTGAGCTGGCTGAACGACACCAGCGAGGACTCTGATCCGGTCGAGCGCCGCATGCGCGAGGTGCTGACCCAGCGCGATCCCATCGCATTCGCACCGGTTCACGAGATCGCGCTTTCGAAGAGCAAGCGGCTGCGTTCCGGGCTCGCGCAGATCATCGCGCGCGCCATCGATCTGCCGGACCGTGTAGCAGTCGATATCGCGGTCGCCATCGAGATCGTGCACACGTTCACGCTCGTGCACGACGACCTGGAAGACGGCGCGACGACGCGTCGTGGCTGTTCGGCCGTGCACGTCGCCCACGGTGCTCCGATCGCGATCAACGTCGGCGATGCACTGCATGCACTGGCCTGGTCGATCATCACGGCGCTCGACGAGCCGCCGCAACGTACGCTGCAGGTCGCGAAGCTGTTCGGCGTCACGCTCGATCGCGTCGTTGCCGGGCAGGCACGCGACCTCGTGTGGACGCGCGATCGTCCCAGCGGCCTGCATCTCGAGCAGTACATCGAGATGGTGCGCGGCAAGTCGGGTGCGCTGCTGGGCTTCTCCGCCGCGGCCCCAGCAGTGGCACACGGCCACGCCGGCGCGGACCGGCTCTACACGTTTGGCGAGGAGCTCGGCATCGCGCTGCAACTCCTCGACGACGTCGCCGGCGTGCAAGGCGATGCCTCGATCCTCGGCAAACCCGTCGGTGCCGATGCCAACGGATTCGCATCGGCACCCATGCTCGTCGGCGTAGCACGCAGCATCGAGCTCGCAGCGCGTCACGTCGACCGTGCGTTGGAGGAGCTTTACGCCGCGAACGTTCCGAGACCGCGCGAAGCGCGACTGTTTACCAAGGCCATGCACGACTGCCTGCTCGAGCGCGCGGGCGCGAAGGAATCGTGAAAGGATCCATGCAGCTTCCATTCGATCAGAGCCAGCTCGCCGCCATCATTGCCTGCGATCACGCATTCGAGCGGCTCAGCGCGAGCTGGCGCGACGGCGTCGACTGGCGACCGACCGACCGGCGCGACATCCGCCGGATCTACGAGATGTATCCGATGCTGTTCGCGCCGGCATTCCCCAACATTTCGGAGGATGCGTTGCGGACGCTCGTCGTCGCGTGCCGACTGCTTTCCGAAGCGCTGTTCGCGTTCGACGAGGTGATCGACGAAGCGCTCGCTTCTCGTGAGCGCGCGACGGGCATCGCCAAGGGCCAGAGCCTCCAGCTCGATGCGATCTGTACGTTCGCCGAGTTGTTCCCACCCACGAGCGAGTTCTGGCCGGCTCTCCACGCTTGCTTCCTCGCCTACGTGGCGGCGATCCAGAAGGAGCGCGAGATCGCACTCGCCGACCTCGACGAGGCAACAGCGGTCGAGCTCGGGCGTGGCAAGACGGCAGTCGCGCGCAGCTGCATCGCCGCGATGGGGATCGTCGGCAGTCGTCCTGACGTCGCCGCCGTGATCGCGGATGCCGTGAGCGAGTACTACGTCGCGCGCCAGATGTGGGACGACCTCGCGGACTGGCGCAAGGATCTCGCGAGCGGCCAGCACTCGTTGCTACTCGCGCGCGCGATTGCCAGCCTTGCCCCCGATAGTGCGCGCGACGCGCAGAGCGTCGGCGTTGCGGTGTACTACGGAGGTCACGCCGACCACGTGCTCGCGATCGGCAGTGCCGCGCTCGAGCGGGCGCACGCCAGTATCGCGTCGCTCGGCGTCGCGTTGCCGTTCGGCCGGCTGCTCGACGACCTCGCGAAGCAGTTCCGCGAAACCCGCGCCGGACTGACCGACCTCGTCGAGCGCAAGCGGCGCGCGCCCGGTGCGCGGCCCCACGCCCTGCCGGCCCAGCCA
>DASUFX010000822.1:0-2596 GCA_036274355.1 Kofleriaceae bacterium
GCTCGCGATTCTTATCGTCGTGATCACGCGCGTGCCGTTCGACGCGTTCGGGGATGCGATCGAGCATGGCCCGCACGTGAAGCTCGCGATCATCGAGCTGTTGATCACGTTCTCGGTGCTGTGCACCGATTCGATCGCAACATGGCTGGGCCTGATCGCGGTGCGCCTACGGCGGCCGTTCCTCACAGTGATGGCCGTGCGCGGCGCGACCTACGCGCTGTTCGTGATCAACTACGCCGTTGGTCAAGGCGCGTTCGGCTACTACCTCGCAAAAGCCGGTGTCAGGCCGCTGCGCGCGACCGGTGCGACGCTGTTTCTCGTCGGAACCAACTTGGCCACCATGCTCGTGCTCTTGTCGCTCGTGTGGGCGCTCGGTGACCTCGCAGTGCCGACGGCGCGGTTGACCTGGACACTGACCTTGGGCTGTTCCGCGTTCGCCGCATACCTCCTCGTGATCGCACTCGCGCCACATTTCCTCGCCCGCCGCGAGTTATTCGCACCGTTGTTCGATGCCGGGCTTCGTGGCCACGGGCTCGCGATGCTCGGACGCGTGCCCCACGTGTTCGTGCTCGTGCTCGCGCAATGGATCGCGCTGCGAACCTGGGGCATCCAGGTGCCGTTCGTCGTCGGCGTACTGATCCTTCCGATCATCGTGATCGCGGCGGCGCTGCCGATTTCGCCGGCCGGGCTCGGCACCGCTCAGGCGGCGTTCGTCTACTTCTTCCAGGGGTTCGCGCCCGGCCTCAACGTCGATGACCGGTCGGCGCACGTCGTGGCATTCGGCATCGTTCACTTCGTGTACGGCGCTGCGGCGTCGCTGCTCGTCGGTCTCGTTTGCGTTCCGATCGCGAAGCGGCGCGGCGCACTACGCGAAGGCACGTGAATCGTGGTATCGCGCTAGCGACATGGACATCGGCGCCAGCTGGCGAAGAGTCATGCGCTGGACGAGCGAGCTCTCGCCACGCACGTGGCTACTTGTCGGTTGGGTGATCTTCGGCCTCTGCTCGTACCCCGGGTACTTGAGCATCGAGTCGGGCTTGCAGCTGTACAACGTCCGGACCGGCGTCTATTCGGATGCCTTCTCGCCGGTGATGACCGGCCTGTGGAGCCTGCTCGAGGTCGTATTCGCCGGGCCCGCTCCGATGCTCGCGCTGCAGAGCGGCCTGTTCCTGTTCGGGCTCGCTGCGATTCTCCGCACGATCTTGTCGCCCCGCGCAGCGGCGCTCACTGCGTGCGGCGTACTGCTGTTCCCACCCGTGTTCGCCGTGATGGCCGTGATCTGGCCAGACCCACTGCTCGCGAGCGCGCTCGTTGCGGGCACCGGTGCGCTGCTCCAGCATCGACGCGCATGGCGAATCACGGGCGGCATACTGCTCGCGTTCGCGTGTGCGTGCCGACCGGAAGTCACGGTCGCGCTCGCGCCAATCGTGTTCTTGTTCGTGCCGAAGGGCGTGTGGTCGAAACGCGTCGGGCTGACGATCGCGGTCGTCGTCGGTCTCAGCAGCGTCGCACGCATCACCGAGTGGGTGCTCACCGACGACGTTTCGCTCGAGTGGCAGCAGCAGCTGTTACTGCCGGATGTCGTCAGCACGATCCGCAAAGGCCATCCGAATCCAGCGACGCTCGACCGGCTCGTCGCCGGGCTGCCGAAGGCCGCAACCCCAGACGCCGACGACCGACTGGTGCGCGGCCGTGATGCGCTCGATGTCTGGACGTTGACGCATGGCGAGAAGCGCGTGTTCGAGCCGATCGCGACCGAGGAGCAAGCGGAAGCGATGCGCGCGGCGTGGCGCCATGCGATTGCCCAGTACCCACTCGGTTATCTCAAGCACCGCCGCGTGATGACCTGGCACCTGCTCGGCATCTCGGGCAAGTGGGCGCCGGTCTACGATGACTTCGGCGATCCCGAGCTACTCGCACCGCTGCACCACCGCGCGATTCCCTCGGACTGGCAGCTCGGCTGGCAGATCGTCGTGCGCGGGGTTAGCAAGACGCCATTGTTCCGGCCGTGGCTCTATGTGGTCCTCGCGATCGTGCTCGTGTACTTCACGCGCAAGCAGCGCGTGCTGCGCGCGCTGGTCGTGAGCGGCATCCTATACGAGCTGACATGGATGTTCTTCGCGCCGAGCCCCGACTACCGCTTGTCGCACTGGCTCGTGACAACGACGACGATTGCAGGCATCGCGTTGCTCGTCGGTCGGCGGTGGCCGTCACCAGATCTTCGGCCAGAGTAGCGCCTTCGTCATCATCCACGCCGTCCGTCGCAGCGGCTTGAACAACAGGCACGTGCCCTGGCTGCCGATCCAGTAGGCGATCAGCGAGGCGATCGCGGCACCGACGCCGCCATAGCGCGGGATCAGCCACAGGTTGAGCAGCACGTTCGCAAGCGCGGCAAGCACCGACGACGCGAAGTGCAAGCGCGTCCAGTTCATCGCGGTCAGAAATCCAGAGCGTGCGATGCCGAGATTCGTCACGACACTCGCCCAAACCAGCACCGTGAGCATGGGTGCCGCACGTTCGTACGCTGCACCGAACAAGCCGGTGATGATCCACGGCGAGAGCACGGTGACCGGGATCGCGACTGCGTAGCCTACCA
>DASUFX010000823.1:0-19198 GCA_036274355.1 Kofleriaceae bacterium
GATTCGCGGCGTGGTGGCCGATGTCGTGCGCGCGCCCGAGTTGCTCGAGGTCGCGGTCGAAGCGGCGCTCGGCGATCGCCTCGGCGGCGTGCTCGTCAGCGAGCCCGAAGTCGGTGTCGCTGCGATCGGCTTCTTGAAGCAGGGCGGCGGTGGACGCAGCGCGTTCGTGCCACTCGAGACCCGGAGCGCCGTCCCTGTCCTCGTCGGGCCGACGGCGTCGACGCCCGTGCCGTTCGAAGGCGAGGGCGGTGGCTCGTCGTGGATGTCGCCCGCGTGGGCAGCCGACGACGACAGCCCGGTGAAGCAGACGATCGGCAGCGGGCCGACGTGGCTGAACCCGGACTGGAGCGACGGCAATCCGTTCGCTCATAACGAGTCGGGCAACTCCGGCAAGATCGAGGTCGAGGATCGCAGCGAGCTGGTTGCCGCTTCGATCGCGATCGCGAAGAGCCCGGAGCTCGCGGGTGAAGGCGTGCTCGGTCGTATGGCCGACCTCGTCTCGTTCGCCGATGGCTACGAGGACGTCGGCAAGCGGCTGCTCGCCGGTACGGTCGTCGTCGATCAGCTCGATCGCGCGATCCGGCTGCACGAGCAAGGCGTCAAGGATCGGCTCGTCACGCTCGACGGCGATGTCGTCGACGAGGACGGCGTGGTTGCCGGTGGCTCGCGCGATGCGCAGGGCGCTGGCGTGCTCGCGCAGAAGCGCGAGATTCGCGACCTCGAAGAGATCGTCGGCAAGCTCGAGCACGATCTGTCCGAAGCGATGGCCCGCCTGGTCACCGCGAAGACCGAGCTCAAGCAGGTGATGAAGGCGCTCGACGGTCTGCGTACGCAGGTCCACGAGGGCGACGTCGCCATCATGGGCCACGAGAAGGACGAGTCGCGCGTACGTCACGAGCTCGAGCGCCATCGCGATCGACTCGGTCAGCTCGGCAACGAGCAGCTCGAGCTCGAGCATCGCATCCGCGCCATCGAGATCGATGACGCCGCCGCTCGCGAGCGCAAGACGCAAGCGATCGAGCGCATCGCCGAGCTCGAGCGCGCGCAGCTCGACCTCATCTCCGAGGTCTCGTCGCACCGCGACCAGCTCGAGCAACTCTCCGCGTCGCTCACCGAAGCGCGCGTGCGCGCTGCTCAGCTCGGCGAAAAGCGCGCCGCGGCCGAGGCATCCGCACTGCGCCTGCAAACAACCGACAACGAGCTCGCCGCTCGCGCCGATCGCCTCACGCAGGAAATCGACGAGGCGGCGCGCCGCGCAGTCGATCTGCGCGCTGGCTGCGATGCGCTCGCCCTCGAGCTCGAAGAGGTCCGCACGCGTCGCGAGGCGCAGGTCACCGAGCTCGATCAGGGCCGCGTCGCCTACGACCAGCGCCTGCAAGCGCTGACCGAGGTCGAGCTCACCGCCCGCGAGCTGCGCTCGCAAGCCGACAAGCTCGCGCAGGAGCTGCAGCAGCTCGAGCTGCGCCTCGGCCAGATCAAGATGACCAAGCAGGTCGTCCATGACGGCGTCGACGAGCGCTACCAGATCGAGATCACGGACGTGCTCTTCGATTATCACCAGCGCTCGCCGATCACCGAGGTCGAAGATGCCCGGCTCGCCGAGCTCAAAGACCTCATCGATCGCATGGGCACCGACATCAACCTGACCGCGATCGAGGAGTTCAGCGAAGTTTCGACGCGGTTCGAGTTCCTGTCCGCCCAAAAGATCGATCTCGAGCGCGCGGTGGATCAGCTGCAGCGCGCGATCGACAAGATCAACAAGACCAGCCGCAAGCTGTTCAAGGACACGTTCGCCGCGGTTAATGCGACGTTCAAGGAAGTGTTCCCGCGGCTGTTCCGCGGTGGCCAAGCCGCGCTGTCGCTGTCCGGTGGCGAAGGTGTCGACTTGCTCGAGGCCGGCGTCGAGATCATGGCGCAGCCACCAGGCAAGAAAAACTCGACGGTCGATCAGCTCTCCGGTGGCGAGAAGGCGCTCACCGCCGTCGCGCTCGTGTTCTCGATCTTCCTCATCAAGCCGTCGCCGTTCTGCATCCTCGACGAGGTCGATGCCCCGCTCGATGAAGCGAACGTCGATCGCTACAACGAGATCGTGCGCGAGATGACGGACCGCTCGCAGTTCATCGTGATCACGCACAACAAGCGCACGATGGAATCGGCCGACAAGCTGTACGGCGTCACGAGGCAGGAACCGGGCGTGTCGAAGCTCGTCTCCGTGAACCTGGCGAAGCTCGGCGCGCAGAAGGCGAACAGCCCGCAGTCCGTCGCGGTCTAGCGGCAGGTGTCTTCGCTGTCGTCGCCGGCGGTGATGCCGCACCGGCCGGACACGCAGTCTGCGTCGAAGTAGCAGCGCGCGGCGACTGCGCATTGTTGACAGTTCGCGCCGCAGTCGATGTCGCCATGTAGAGCGCGTAGCGTTGCGTCGTGCCGGTGAACGGCCCGACGACGACGTCGCTTGTCGAGCACCCGACGAGCAGCGCAGCAAGAACAACGGTGCGCATGTCAGCCCAATACTGCCTCGGGCGTGACGGTCCGGCGACGGGCAGGACCGGCAGGTTCCGGCGAGATCGAGTGCACAACTCATGTGAGATCGAGGGTCTTCATCTGCAACCAGCACGTTCCGGCACGTTTTCGGCGTCGCATGCGCGAGCGCGACGTAATGAGCCCCAATCTTCGATACGCGCGATCGGGTTGCGGCGACGCTGTCGCGGTTAGCGCCTGCGAGCGGCACGTGTAGGTGCCGCGCGAAACGCACGTTCGCGGCGTCATCGTCTGACAAATGGCTTTTCGGGATCCGCCGCGTCGAGATTTCCCTTACGCTGACGGTGGTGAGGTTTGCGCGGTGGCAAATCGCGGTGGCGTTGGTTGCGGGGTGCTATGCGCCGAACGCGAACATCGGCGCGCCGTGTCCAGACGGACTGTGTCCGAGCGGGCAGATGTGCGACGTCGATCATGTTGGCGGGCCGACGTGCGTGTTGCCGGGCACCGGCGGCAGCGGCAGCGGCAGCAGTGAAGTCGACAGCGGTGGCGGCGAAACGTTCTACGACGCGGCACCGGAAGACACGATGACGATCATGATGCCGGACGCGCCCGACCTGCCGCGGCCAGCGAACGATTCGCCCGCGAATCCGATCGATGTGTCGGCGGGCGGCATGTTCATGTGGGATCCGACGAACGCGCTCGACGATGTCGCGTCGCCGTGCGCAGCGAGCACCGGCCCCGACGTGTTCTTCACGATCACGCTCGCGGCGCCCGAGGTGATCTACTTCGACACGTTTGGCTCGTCGGCGGACTCCGTGATCGCGATCTATCCCGGCGACTGCACGCCGCTCGGCACGATAGAAGCGTGCGTCGACAACAGCTGCGGCGGGACCAAGTCGCAGGGCGCGTGGAATCTGACCGCGGGCACGCACTGCATCGTCGTCGATCAGGTGGGCAGCACCGGCGGCACGACCGGCAAGCTCAACGTCGTGCATGGCCGGCGCGCGGGCGATCCGCTGGTCGGCGCCTCCGGCACGGTGTCTGGCGACACGTGCAACGACGACAACAGTAACAACGCATCGTGCGGCTCCGAGCCCAGCTTGGATCACCACTACTTCGTGACGGTGTGCCCGAACAGCGCGCCGAACCTGCACATCGAGACGTGCAACCGGGCGAACTGGGACACCGTGCTGCAGATTCGCTCGAACGCGACGAGCGGAAGCACGCTCCAATGCGGCGACGACAGCTGTGACAATACGCGGACGTCGATCGATGCGACGTTGACCGGCCCGGGATTGTTCTGGGCGATCATCGACGGCTACGATGACTGCGGTCAGTACACGATGGCGTTCACGCTGCAGTAGCGGCTCCCGATCAGCGGACGCTGCAGTAGCCGCCGCCCGATGAGCCACGTCTGCCCGATGCGGCAGCTGTGGCGCGTCTGCCCGATGAGGCAGCTGTCCCGCGGTTGTCCGGCGCGGGTGCTATGGTCAGTCGATGGCCGAGCCCACGCAGCCGGATCGCGAAACGCGCGAACAGTTCTTGGGCGTGCTCGCTGAGCTGATCGCGCAGGGCGGGGCAGAGCGCTTCCTGCTGCCGCCGGTCGCGCCGGGTGGGGATGCGTTTCCCGAGCCGTGGGCACCGACAACGGCCGGCGTGCAGCTGCTGCTGCGCCGGCTGCTGTGGCACGCGGGCATCGAGCGCGCCGTCGAGCTCGACGACGATCGCCTTGCGAAGGCGCCACCCACGGAGCGCAAGCCGGCAACGCGCGTCGAGATCACCGAGCTCGCGAAGACAACGCCCGCAGGATCGAAGGCGGCGGGCTCGGCGCGGTTCACCGTGTACTTCATCGGTGAGGACGAGATCGCGGGCACGCTCGCGCACGAGGTCGGCACGCTGTACGCAGCGCTGCACCGCGTGGAGAAGGCAGATCCGTATCGCACGGCCGAACCGCCGACGATCACGATCGATCCGGATCGCGATCTCGAGCGCGGCTCGATCGCGACCGTATATCTCGGCCTCGGCGTGCTCGCGGCAAACGCTGCGTTCCAGCAGTACAGCAGCGCGGGTCGCTTCAACGGCGGCTACGTGCCGCTCGAGTACGACGTCTTGCGCGCCGGTGCAGTGCCGATGTCCGCGCTCGCGTATCTGCTCGCGGTGCAGGCGACCGTGCGTGGCGACGACGCGCCACCTCGCGGGCTCGCGCCGCCGCAGCGCGATGAAGTTGCCGACTGGATGAAGGCGCTCGATGGCCAAGGCGCGACGCTCCGCGAGCGACTCGGCATCGCGGCGAGCACTGCCGTGCAGGCGCGGCCCGCCGTCGAGCCGCTCGATGACGAGCTACCGCCGTTCGAAGAGCCGGCGCCGAAGCCGACTGCGTTTCGCTGGCAGACGCACCGTGGGGGCGTAGGTTTCGTTGCCGGCACCGTGATGGGAGTGGGGCTCGCGTTCGCACTCGCGCGCGGCATGTTGCCGCTGACGCTGGTCGGCGGCGGAACGCTTGGGCATCTGATCGGTCGCCGCGTGCGCGCGCCGCGGTGCTCGGCGTGCGCGACCGTGTTGCCCGAGGGGGCGACCACCTGCGCGAAATGTGGCGCCGTCCTCCGCGGAGATATTGCGAATCTGGGCGACCGGCTCGAGGCTGAAGAACGGCTCGAAGAAGAAAATCGGGAGCAGCTGTAAACCTCTCCCTACCGTCGCGCGTCCTTCAAACAGACGACGACACGTTGCAGCGCGCTGGATGTACGACAGGTACGAGCGCGCGGCACCTTTCACGATTCCTCGACGAGAAAATCGATCTCGCTCACAGGATTTTCGGACCTTTTAGTCGACTCCCCCGGCAGAGCTTGGTATTTTTATTGTGGGAGTTCCTTCGACCGCAGGAGGTAACTAAGCATGGGTAATCTGAACGAAATCAAGGAACGGCATGGTCGGGACCGTCTGAAGGACGCGGGCTTCATTGCCGCCGCGCTTCTGCTGACGGCACTCGCAATTGGGTCGGTGACCTCGAAGGCGGCTGGCAAGCCCCACACGCACGAGTGGAAGCTCTCGGTGGTGGATCCGGTCAGCAACGTCGAGATTGGTCGCTAGGCTTCTGCGTTAGGCCGTCCGGTTCCCGGACATTCGAGGTCATCAGGTCGCCAGGCGTCGCGCTCTAGAGCAGCGACGCGGCGGCCGACCACCAGGCAGCCGAGAGGCAGCGACGGGCAATCACTGCGCTGCGACCGGCTGCGCCTCGGCAGGGCGTTGATCAACGCGCAGACCACGCTGCGCCTCAGCGGACGTTGAGCAGCGCGCAGACTACGCTGCGACGCGGCGGGCGGTGAGCAGCGCGCAGACTACGCTGCGACGCGGCGGACGGTGAGCAGCGCGCAGACTACGCTGCGACGCGGCGGCCGTTGAGCAGCGCGCAGACTACGCTGCGACGCGGCGGCCGTTCAGCAGCTGATCGAGCGATACGATCGGCGAGCCTTCGAGCACCGTGATGCCGTGCTTCACGAGCAGGCGACGGCCTGGCTCGAGCGCAGCGCGCTGGTCGCGGACGATGAGCTCGCGGATGCGGCGGCCGTTCGGCGTCGTGGCCTGCGGCAAGAACGCGTTCGCGGACGGCGCGATCGCGATGACGCTGCCGGCTGACTTGCGGAGCCGCGCGAGCGCGCGCTTCACGCGCACATCGTCCTCGGCAAAGCCGGCGAGGTCGGAGATCAGGACCACGACATCGGGCCGGCCGTTCGCGACCGCGCGCTCGACCGCGGCAGCGAAGCCGTGGGCGCGGCGGCCGTGCTCCCACGTCGTGCGATACGGCAGCTCGATACCGCGCAGGCGGCAGAACTGGCGCAGTGGCCGCAGCTGCACGTCGTCCTCCGCGACATGCGGCGGCTTCATCTTCTTCTGGCCCTCTTTGCCGAGCATGACGTCGATCAGGCGCTTGCAGAGGCGGCCCGTCGCAGCGACGTCGTAGAGCTGACCGTCGGGGCCGGCCTGGATCTGCATCCAGCGCTGGTCGTCGAGCGGCGGCGCGACCTTGATGCGGACGTCGATCGCTTCTTGATGCGCGAGGTAGCGCGCAACAAGCGCGACGAGCTCGCCCGCGGTGACGTCGGTAAGATCCGCGTCGACCACGCTGCGGATGTCGAGCATGCGGTCGATGACCTGCAGGTAGTGATGGTGGCCGGTGTCGGGCGCGAGCTCGACGAGCGGCCGGGTATCGAAGCCGACGAGGCCGACGCGATCGCTGTTGCCGATCGCTGCCTTCGCGAGGCTCGTCGTCGCGTCGCACGCCCAGTCGATCGGCGACCGACCGAGTGGGCCTTGCCGCATGCCCGCGCCGACGTCGACGAGGATCACGTGCGTCGTGACGATCTCGTTCTCGAGGTCACGCACCATCAGCTGCTGGCGGCGGGCCGTCGCCTTCCACGCAATGAACTTGAACGGATCGCCGTGCGTGTGCTCGCGGAGCTCGCGTAGCTCGCCGGACAGGCCGCGCCGGCGCACGTGATGCAGGCCGACTTGCTCGTGCAGCGCGCCGCCGACTGCGCGCGTGATCTGGCCTCGCAGTGCCATCGTGCGCGGGAACACTTTCACCGCGATCGGGTTCGGGAAGAACGCTTCGATGTCGAACAGGCCGAGCGCATCGCCAAACGTGAGCGCGGCGCCGTGAAGCACGTGATAGCCGGCAGTCAGCGGTTTCACGGTCGTGGTGACCTCCACCTGCTGACCGCGATGGACGGTCGCGCTCGGCCGCTCGTCGATGCCGAGACCGCTCGCGCCGAGAATATTCGTCGACAGCACGCGCAGCCGCCGGCTGCCGTGGTTGCGGAACGCGAGATGGAGCTGGAATGGACGATCGACCGCCAGCGCACCGCCGAATTGATCGCCAGGCGGCACCCACCACGACAGCTCGATCTTCTTGCGGCGTAGCAAGATCGCCGTCGGATAGAACATCAAGTAAAGCGCGAGCAGCACCGAGAGGATCGCGCCGGCCATCGCGACGAGCGGAGGGGCGCCGTGCAGCGCACCGACGATCAAGAACAGCAGTGCCGTCCCGAGCACGAGCTTCCCGCGCGTGGCGAGACGAGGGATCACGCTACCAGGCCTCGGGCCTCAGGCTTTAGGCCTCGGGCAGAGAACACGGAATTCGCATGATTCGATCGCATCATCGTCATTCTGTCCTGACGCTCACCGGTCTGCACCTGAGGCCTGAGGCCTGATCGGCCTACTGCCTCTTCGGCATCTTGTAGCCGACCTTGTCGAGCGACTCGGCGACGACCGCGGTGCCGGCCGCACCTTCGAGCTCGGCTTCGGGCGTCATCAAGATGCGGTGGCCGAGCACGAGCGGCGCGAGGTGACGGACGTCGTCGGGCAGCACGTAGTCACGGCCGCGGAGCAGCGCGAGGCCCTTCGAAGCATGGACGAGCGCGAGGCCCGCGCGCGGCGACGCGCCGAGGTAGACCCGCGCGTGATTGCGCGTGAACGCGACGAGGCCGAGCACGTAATCGACGAGCTCTTCGGCAACGAACACGTTTTGGGCGAGCGCCTGCATCTCGAGCACGTCGTTGGGCCCGACGACCGCGCGCACCGGCGGCGGCATCCGGTCGTACGCGTGCAGCATGCGCTTTTCGTCGGCCTGCACCGGGTAGCCCATCTTGAGCTTGATCAGGAAGCGATCGACCTGTGCTTCAGGAAGTGGATATGTGCCTTCTTGTTCGATCGGGTTCTGCGTCGCGAGCACGATGAACGGCTCCGACAGCGACCGCGTCTCGCCTTCGATCGTTACCTGCTGCTCCTGCATCGCCTCGAGCAGCGCGGACTGCGTCTTGGCTGGCGCGCGGTTGATCTCGTCGCCGAGCAGCACGTTCGTGAACACCGGGCCCTCGCGCAGCACGAACTGGTTCGTACGCATGTCGAGGATGTACGTGCCGGTGATGTCGCTCGGCAGGAGGTCGGGCGTGAACTGGATGCGCCGGAAGCCGCAGCCGAGCGTCGCCGAGAATGCTTTGACGAGCGTCGTCTTCGCGACGCCGGGATAGCCCTCGATCAAGACGTGGCCGCGAGCGAGCAGCGCCGTGAGCAACGCCTCGGTGATCGTCGGCGATCCGATGAACGCACGGCCCACCTCTTCGGTGATCGCGCGCGCGAGCTGGTTGACGCGGCTGAGCTTGTCGTGGGTAAGGGCGGCTTGCATTAGGCGGCTTCGGGGGCGGCTTCAGTCAGGGGAGCACCAAGAGTACGACACAGCTCGGCGACATCTCGATATAGCGCATCGAAATCGCGGCGGGCGAGGTGGCCCGAGCTCCAGGGGGCCGCGGCCTGACCACGGCTGGGCAGTGCGCGCAGCCGCTTGTACACGCGCGCGAGCGCATCTCCGGCTCCTCGGCCCCTGGCATCGGAGACCTGCTTCACGAGCTGCGCCTCCGACAGCGTGTACAGCGGCTCTGGCTTCCCGAGCGCATCGGCGAGCAGCATCTGGACCTGATCGCGCAGGATGCAACCGAGCACGAGTGCCGAGCCTGCGTTGCGTTCGCTCGCCGCGACGAGCGCGAACGGTTCGTCGCGGCGCGCGGGGCGGCCGAAGCGAAGCCATGCACCGTCGATACGCGGACCACGCCGCACGGGAAGTGCGAGCACGGCGAGCAGCAGCAGCAGCGCAGCGAGCGTGGCGGCGAGCGCCTTCATCGCAGTGGGCGTGAGCAACCACTCGCGGCGTTGTGACAGCCAGGTGTTGAGATCGGCGATCGAGCGGCCGAGCTTGCCGCCGCGCGGATCGTTGATGAACGGCCGCGGCTCGCCGTACATCGGCACCTTGCCGCGCAGGAGCACGACGCGGCGCGCGCGATTGCCGGTCTCGTGGCGATCGAGCCAGCTCAGCATGTTCGCCGCCAGCGTGACGTTGCCGGGGTACTGCAACATGCGGTTGATGAAGATGCTCGGATCGCTGACCGCGACGAACCTGCCCGTGCCGCGCTCCCCGGCGACGACCACCGCGCCATCTTCGAAGCCGACGAGCGTCGTGGCGCCTTCCACTTCCCGAAGCGCAGCCGGGTGATTCGTGACGACCTCGTCGACACCACGCGTGATCGGATGGTCGGCCTGGACGCTCGCGATCGGCGCCCACACGCGGCCGTCCTGGTACTTGCTCGCCTTCGGCGTCGTGACCTCGGCGCGCAAGAGGCCGAGGCGCGACATCGCTTCTTTGCCTTCGCCGAAGTCGTCGGCGATCACGACATTGCCGCCCGCTTGTACGAACGCGTCGACGCGGCTCGGCTCGACGTGCTCGAGCGGATAGACCATGAACAAGATGTCGTTCGCGCTGAGCTCGCCCCACTCGAGCGTGCTGACTGCCGTCACCTCGTAGCCCATGCCCTCGGCGAGGCCGACGAACACCGCCATGCCGTTCCACGCCGGGCTGCGCGGATCGTAGTCGGGGATGTCGTCGACCTGCGCGCGGGCAGTGCCTGCCAGCGTGGCAACGAGCGCGAGCGCGACCGCGACCAGCGATCTCATAGCCCCATTTCCCTCCTCAGCTCGACAGACGCCGTGCGTAGCTGTTGCAGCGCGTAGCCGAGATTCGCGGGCTCGGTCAGCGCGAGCAGCGCGTAGTACCCCGCGTGCACGGCGACAACCACGATCTCGAGCTCGCGATGCTGTGCGATGAAGTACTCGGGGCCGCCGAAGTGCCAGGTGCCGAATGCGGCGTTGAGGTGCGCCATCACGACGCCGTAGTGCGCGGTGAGCACTGCCCACTCGTGCGGATCGCCGATGCAGTAGCTGTCGACCATCTCGCCGTCGGCGTCGGCAAATGCGCCGCCGATCGCATTCGGCGTCGCTTGCACCGCGCGCTGGAGGATCTGCGCGAACGGCGTCACAGCTTCTCCAGGACTGGGAGGTTCTTGTCGATGATCTCTGCGTGCAGCCCGAGGCCCGACGCGATCTTGTCGACCCAGTGCGTGAAGTAGCTGCGCTTGACGTCGGGGAGCGCTTCGGTGACGAGCTGTTCGCCGCTGAGATGCACGGCGGGGACGATCGAGTCGAGCAGGATGACGTCCCAGCCCCACGGCGTGCGCACCGGCGGCGCGACGCGGCCGATCTCCGGAATCGCGAACAGCGCGCCGGTATACGTCTCGTCGAGCTGCCCGTGTTGCAGGCTTGCCTGGACGGTCTTGATATCGAGCGGTGCACGGGTGCCGATCACGCGCGTCGCGATCTCTTGCACGTGTGGCGCCATCAAGCCGCGCTCGTCCTTCAGCGCTGCATAGACATCGTCGGCGATCTGCTTCGCCGCGGCATCCTGCTCGGGGGTTGCCTGCTTCGGCACGTCGATGCGCACGTAGACCGAGCCGCGCGCTTCGGGGTGATCGAAGCGGCCGCGATTCTTGTCGACGCTGCGCGACCAGTACGTACCGAACTCTTCCGGCCGATTGTACTTGTCTTCGTACTCACGTGCGACGAGGTCGCTGACGAGCGCAGTCCGCGTCGCGAGCACGACGTCGCGATCGGTCGTGAGCCCTCGCTTCTCGGCCTCGATTGCCATCAGCTCGAAGTCGATGCACTGCTTCAATGCTTCGTCGCGTGTCGCACCGCGCGCTGCTTGCGCAGTCACGCACGAGCCCCAGACGGGACGGCCCTCGACCGTCGCGACCTGAACGTCGTCGTGCGTGGTCGCGATCATCGGCGCAGGTGGCCCCGAGCGCGTCGGTGGCGGTGACGTGTGCGAGCCGCTGCACGCTGCGAGGACCATCGGAATCGCGACGAGCCGGCGCATGAATCAGTCGCGTTGCACCAGCGCGAGGCGCGCCATTTCTTTGCCGACGGAGATCACGGCGACGCCGATCACCATGACGAGGAGCGCGGCGACGTAGTCGCGTCTCGCGAGGTAATCGAGCGTCTCCTTGAAGAAGAACAGACTGCCGGCGATCAGTGCGATGGCGAGGATTTCGAAGAAGTAGCGACGCATGATCACCTCACAGATGACGGAGCAGGATGAGCAGCAACATCGCGCCGAGCGCGAGTGCCACCGACAGATAGAAACGGCCGCGCGGCTTGCCGGCCTTGGCATCGGCGCGCGCCTGGGCGAGCGCACCGACCAGATCGCGATCGCCGGTGCGATGCGGACGCAGCGCGCCGAGGAACGCGTAGTGATAGATGCCGAGCCACAGCACGATCGCCCCGACGGTGAGCGCGGTCGTCATCAGCGCGACGCGGCCGGGATACATCTCGCCGAGGAAGTCCTGGATCGATTGATCGAAGTTGACCCACGCGATCAGCACTGTCGGGATGAGCAGCGACATCACGGTCAGCATCCAGTACACGCGCTCGCGCCGCTGCCAGCGCGGGGCAGGGCCGACCGCCGCCGACGATAGCGGCCGTATCGACTTCGGCGCGGGCGGCTCGTGGAACGTGGTGAAGAACGAGACGCCGAACAGGTAGGCGATCACGCCGAGCACGACGAGCACGAAGCGGATCGGCCCGTAGACGTGCGACGACGCGAGCGCCGGGTTCAAGCTGATCGGCACGAGCAGCGCCGACGGAAATAGCCCGAGCAGGATCAGCTCGCTGCGGCGCGCGAGGCCGAGCATCAGCATGCCGAACGGCAGCATCGCGGCGAGGATCATCTTGCCGCGCAGCGCGGCGACGAACACTGCGGGCAGGATCACGATCGTGATCCACACGTTCACGCCGAGCGTGAACGCGACGACGTCCGCGAACGTCCGCCACTTGCGTTCGGTGACCTGCTCCGTCACAGGCCTCGAATGTACCGCGCGGGACTCCATGATGCCGCCGACTTGGACAGCGTCGTGGGACCCCTGGGTCCCGCGAAAGTTGAGGTATATACGGCGACCATGCGCCGCATCGTCGTCACGATCGATGGGCCCGCCGGAGCGGGCAAGTCCACCGTCGCCAAGCAGCTCGCGCGGCGGCTCGGCTATCGGTTGCTCGACACCGGCGCGATCTACCGCGCGGTAGCGCTGGTCGCGAAGCGCAGCGGTGTGCCGTGGACCGACGCCGCGGCGTGTGCGGCGGTCGCGCGCGACCTCGACATCTCGTATCAGTTCGTCGGCGATAAGAACCACGTGTTCGTCTCCGGCGAGGACGTCTCGACGGCGATCCGCACGCCCGACATCAGTCAGGGTGCTTCGCAGGTATCGGCGCATCCACCGGTGCGCGCCGCGCTCATGGATATCCAGCGCCGGGTCGCCGAAGGCGGCGGCTTGGTGGTCGAAGGTCGCGACACCGGCACCGTCGTGTTCCCGAAGGCCGAGGCGAAGTTCTTTCTGACCGCCACGGTCGAGGAGCGCGCCCGCCGTCGGATCGCCGAGCTCGAGGCGACGGGAGCGACCGTCGACCACGAGCAGACACTGCGAGAAATCCGCGAGCGCGATGAACGCGATGCGAGCCGCGACGTAGCGCCGATGCGCCCGGCCGACGACGCTGTGCTGGTCGACAGCTCGACGCAAACCATCGAACAGGTTGTGGAAAATTTAGCCCGCGTAGTCGAGGCGCGCGCCGACGCTCGTTAGCGAGCCGGGCAATCGAGCGGATCTCATCGTTCCGGTTGACATTTCAGGGCGCGAACGGTACCAAGTGCGCCCTGCCTTGGGACTGCTTAGGCGGTCAAATCTAACCAAGGCAGCTGTAGGAGATCTGCTTGTATATGGTGAGCCAAGAAGGCCAAGGCGATGAAGACTTTGCCGCGCTGCTAGCGGAAAGCTTCGGCCAAGAGAACGTCAAGGAGGGTGAAATCCTCCGCGGCACCGTTATCGCCGTTGGTAAAGATTTCGCGATCGTCGATGTCGGTTACAAGAGCGAAGGCCAAGTCCCGCTCGAAGAGTTCCGCATGGCGGACGGCTCGATCGGCGTCAAGCCGGGGGACGTCGTCGACGTCCTGCTCGAGTCGCGTGAGAACGACATGGGAATGGTGGTCCTCTCGAAGGAGAAGGCCGACCGGTTCAAGGTGTGGGACGAGATCAGCGCCGCGTGCGAACGCGACGAGCTGATCGAGGGCATCATCACGGCCCGCGTGAAGGGTGGCCTGTCGGTCACGATTCGCGGTGGCGTGAAGGCCTTCTTGCCGGGTTCGCAAGTCGACCTGCGCCCGGTGCGCAACCTCGACGCGTTCCTCGGCCAGAACTTCAAGTTCAAGGTCATCAAGTTCAACAAGAAGCGCGGCAACATCGTGCTGTCGCGCCGCGTCCTCCTCGAGAAGGAGCGCGCTGCACTGAAGGAGTCGACGCTCGAGCGCCTCAAGGAAGGCCAGCTCGTCGAAGGTATCGTCAAGAACCTTACCGAGTACGGTGCGTTCATCGACCTCGGCGGCATCGACGGTCTGCTCCACATCACCGACATGAGCTGGGGCCGGGTCAACCACCCGTCCGAGCTGTTCCAGGTCGGTGATCACGTTCGCGTTCGGGTCCTCAAGTTCAACGCGGACACCGAGCGCGTCTCGCTCGGCCTCAAGCAGATCAGCGAAGATCCGTGGAGCCGCGCTGCTGAGAAGTACGTGCCTGGCACGGTCGTTCGCGGCAAGGTCGTCTCGCTCAAGGACTACGGCGCTTTCATCGAGCTCGAAGAAGGCATCGAGGGTCTCGTCCACATCTCCGAGATGTCGTGGACGCGCCGCGTGAAGCACCCGTCGAAGATGGTCGCCGTGGGCGACATGGTCGAGGCGGTCGTGCTCGACGTCGACGTCAAGCAGAACCGCATCTCGCTCGGCATGAAGCAGCTCGAGCCGAACCCGTACGAGCAGCTCACCGAGAAGTACCCGCCGGGTACCGTCGTGAAGGGCCACGTTCGCAACATCGCCGACTTCGGTATCTTCGTGGAGATCGAGGAAGGCATCGACGGCCTCGTTCACATCAGCGACATGAGCTGGACCCAGCGCGTGAAGCACCCGAGCGAGCTGTTCCAGAAGGGTGACGAAGTCGAGGCAGTGCTCCTCAACATCGACACCGGTGACGGCGACAAGCCGAAGATCAGCCTCGGCATCAAGCAGCTGGTTCAGGATCCGTGGGATCGCATCCCGCAGGAGTACCCGGCCGGCAAGGTCGTCGACGGCAAGATCCTCAAGGTTCTCGACTTCGGCGCATTCGTCGAGCTCGAGAAGGGCATCGAGGGTCTCGTTCACGTGAGCGAGATCAGCGAAGAGCACGTCGAGGATCCGCGCACGGTGCTGCAGCCGGGTCAGGCAGTGAAGGTCCAGGTGCTCCACGCGGACAGCGCGGAGCGCAAGATCGGCCTGTCGATCAAGGGCGCGAACCGCGCGAAGGAGCTCGCGGATGCGCAGGGCTACGCGTCGCCGAACGCCGGCGGTGCAACGCTCGGCGACAAGTTCCGCGGCAAGCTCGACAAGCTGAAGAGCGGCGCGAAGGACGCGCAGTAATCAGCAGCGCGAGGCACTAGCCTCGAGCAAACAACGGCTCGCCTCGCGGTGGGCCGTTTTCGTTTTCGGCAGCGCCAACCAACAAGGACTTGCCTGGTACCCAAAGTGGGTACTAAGATACCCATAATGGGTACTCCAAAGCGGAAGCGTCGCATTCAGGGCAAGCCAGGCCGTAGCAGCCTCGCAGATGCTCTGTTTACGCGTACCCAGCAAAAGGTTCTCGGGCTCCTCTTCGGTCAACCAGAGCGAAGCTTTGGCACCCTCGAGCTCATCGCGCTGGCAAGTTCAGGACGCGGAACCGTGCAACGCGAGTTGGAACGGCTGGTACACAGCGGGCTCGTACGTGTTGACCGCGTTGGTCCGCAACGACGCTATCAGGCAAATGCGCTCGCGCCGATCTTTCACGAGCTGCGTGGCATCGTCGAGAAGACAAGTGGCATTCCCGAGGCGCTTCGGCGTGCCCTCGAGCCACTCGCATCCAAGATCGCGCTGGCGGTGCTGTTTGGATCAGTCGCCAAAGCAAGCGAGAACGCTCTCAGCGACATCGACGTTCTGGTCGTCTCCGATCATCTGACTCTCGAGCCGTTGTATGCCGCGCTCGAGCCAGCAGAACGTGCGCTTGGTCGGCGTGTCAGCCCCACGCTGTACACCACGGCGGAATACTCGGCGAGACGACGGAACAAGCACCCGTTCGTCACGAAGGTAATGGAGGGCAAGCACGTCGTGCTTGTCGGTACGGAGGATGGCGAACAAGAAGCTCGATAACCTCGTCACGATTGGCAAGCTCAAGCCCGAGCCGCCAGCGCAGGTCGAGCTGGATGGACTGATTGCATCTGGCACTGCTCGACTCGCCGACGCGAAGAACGAGGAATTGAGCTTCGAGAGTCGGTTCGACCTGGCGTACAACGCAGCCCATTCGCTTGCGCTCGCTGCGTTGCGTTTCCACGGCTACCGTTCCGAGGCCCGGTATCTCGTGTTCCAAACCCTCGAGCACACGCTAGAGCTGCCGTCTGCGCTGTGGCGAATCCTCGACCAGGCCCACGGCGCCCGCAATCGCTCCGAGTACGAGGGCTATCTGGACAAGGACCAGCAACTGCTCGCTGCGTTGCTTCGTACGGCGGACGAGGTCGAGAAACGCGTACGCGCGTTGCTCGGCGCGAAGTAGAGTCGGAGACACCGTGCGGTTAGCTCGCCTCGTGCGGGCCGGTTTCGCTTTCGGGCACTGCTCGGCACGTTCCAGGCGTATCCTCGATGGGGCGTCATGCTCCTGCGTGCAGTACTCGCAGCGTTCGTGTTGGCAGGCTGTGCGGCAGACGCGCGGTCACTCGATGGGTGGCGCGGTCAGTACCGCGTGGATTCGTCGAGCTGCGCGTTTGTCGATGGAACGACGCCGGTGCGGCTGCACGACCCCGAGCCCGGCACGCTGGCGATCTACGCGTTCATGCCGCCAGACGCTGACTATCGGCTCGACGGGGTCACGCTCGAGGCGGACGGTAACCGTGGATTGACTGGCAGCGCAGTGACACTGCTGTGCGGCCCGCCGTGTAGCTCGTGCACGCGCGAGGTTCGCTACGAGCGTGACGACGTGACGACGACGTCGTCGACGATACCGCCAACGACGATCCACCTTCAGCTCCTACGCGCGAGCGAGCCCGCGACCGAAGGGACGTGCACCGAAGATCGCGCGTGGGCTCTCGCGGCGTCGGCGGTTCCGTGCATGGTCGACGCGACGTACTACGCGGCCGACCACATCTGACCCGCGCCGTCACTACTACGCGGTCGACCACATCTGATCCTCTGATCCGCACCGTCAGCACAAGCCGCGCATCGATACGTGCGGTGCGTCGCGCGTCGGGCGGAGGCCACCGCAGAACGCGTGCTCGGCGCGGCGGCCGCTCCACGCGTGGCGATAGCGAAACCGGCACTGCTCCCAGAGCGTGTTGTCGAACAGCCGCGGGTCCTCGCCGACGACGACGAACCGCTTCCAGAACATGTCGGTGACGACCGGCTGCACGAGCAGTCCGATATCTTCGCCGTCGAGCTCGATGATCCAGGCGTCGACGGGCTCGTGGCGCGCGCGCCGTCGCGCTGCGCACCGCTCGCGGATCGCCATCGCGATCTCATCCGCGGTGAGCCAGCACGTCGTCCCCACGATGGTCAGCACGGGCAGCCACCACGGCACGCCTCTCCGGTGCGCACTACACAACCGACGAGCAACCTGCCTGTTCGGGCTACTTCGAAATGGGGTCTGACCCACTTCTGCGCTGAGCTAGACGTCGGATCGGACCATCATTGGGGGCGGCTCGTTTCGTCCTCACGCTTCGACCGCTTCGCCATTGCGCGCGCGACCAGACCGACGGCAATCGCGGCGCCGACGCCCGCGACGCCCGACCAGATGGTCACGCCGAGCAGTTGCCTCGTGAGTTGACCGGCCACAAAGCACCCGCCGAGCCCCGCCCAACCATGCGCGGTGATCTTGTTGCCGAAGCGTCCCTCGGCAAGCAGCTGCGCGACGGCGACCGCAGCGACAGGCGCGAGCAGGGCTGCAGCGAGTAAGACGTAGACCATGCTGAAGCGAGTGTGCCTCGCCGCCGCATTTGGTTGCGCTACTTCAGCGTGCAGTCGGTCAGCATCATCATGTTGCCGTCGCTGCCACCGATCGAGCACTGCGCGGTGACCTTGTCTCCGGCCTTCACGCCCTTGTCCTTGGCCGCCTTGCCTTGATCGGTGAAGTCGAGCGTGACCTTGTGGTTGTTGCCGCCGTCGACCCACACGTGCGAGTTACCGGCTTCCTCGGTGATCACGTTCGTGACGGTGCCAGTGACGATGACGCCGGGCTTCCACTTGTCGAGGAGCGCGAGGCCGTCCTGGCCAGGTTTGTTGTAGTCGTCGAACAGCGCGGGCGCCTCCATCTGCGCCGGGCCGGCGGCGGGCTTCGCTTCGTCGGGCTTGGCCGCGGTCTCACCTGCCTTGGGGGCGGCCTTGTCGCCGCCTTCCTTCTTCTTGCAGCCTGCGAACGCGAACAGTGACAGCGAGAGAGCGAGAGCAATTGCAGTACGCATGGAGTGTCCTTTCGTGCGTGGGGACAATATCAAGGCGCGTGCCGGCGCAACCTCGCGATGGCTGGTGACCGCGCGGGTCTGGCCGGACCCAGACGGCGGAAATATTGTGCCCGGCCTGGGCGTCTCGTGCGTTCAACGGGCGTGATGAGGTCGCCGTCCATCCTTCTGCTCGCAACGCTTGGCGGTTGCATCGTTGCGAAGCAGAGCCTCGAAGCACCGCCGAATGACGAGACCACCGTGATGCTGTTCACCGGGGGGCTCGGCCATCCGATGGACGGCATCGCGCGCCATCCCTGGTTCGCGGTGCGCGAGAAGGGCGCGACCGAGTGGGAGATCTACGAAGTGGGCGGCGGCGGATCGCAGAGCAATCCGGCGGACAACCATCCGTACGTCGATCCGATCCTGCACAAGGTATGGCGCGGCGAAGACGGCCAGCGCGCGGCCGAGTGCATTCGTCGCGAGGGACCGAACGCGAAGAGCTACATCGAGAGCCACTACATTTTCTATCCGGGTCCGAACAGCAACACGTTCGGCGACGTCGTGTTGCGCCGCTGCAAGCTCAGCGCGAGCTTGCCGTCGACGTCGGTCGGTAAGGACTGGCGCGGCATCATCGGCGGTGGCGTGACGAGCGAGCGCACCGGCGTGCAAGTCGAGACGCCGGTCCTCGGTGTGAAGCTCGGACTCAAGGAAGGCATCGAGGTCCATGTGATCGGGCTGTCGTTCGGCATCGATCTGTGGCCGCCCGCGATCATCTTGCCGCTCGGTCCCGGCCGGCTGGGGTTCGCAGACCGATGAGGGCACCGCATGTCATCGTCGGTCTCGCGCTCGTGATCGGCACGCACGCGGCGTCGGCACAACCGGATGTCGCGGGCGGTGCGCAGCTTCACTACGAGCTCGAAGGCTTCCACGACATCGAGCAGCACGATGCGATGTCTGTACCGAGCGTGCGCAACATCGTGCTCGCGAGCGCGCGCCTGCATGGCTACATCGGCAGCAAGACGATCGGCTTCCACATGGGCCTCGACCTTGGCGCCGGCGGCACGATCGACGGCGGCGGTTTCGCCTACGACGTCTCGCTGTTTCCGGTTGGCGTCGCGTTTCGGTTCGCCGAGACGTCGTTTCTCACGTTCGGCGCTGGCGTCGGTGCGAGCGGTGCGACCGGCGTGATGGACGACGCCGCGACGCTGCCGCTCGAGGCGCGCTTCGAGATCGGCCGGGGTATTCGCGTGCTCGGCCGCGCGCGGGCGACGTTTCTCGCCGCCGCCGACAATCGGCAGGACGG
>DASUFX010000824.1:0-5584 GCA_036274355.1 Kofleriaceae bacterium
GATCGGGCGCTGCGGCTGGTTCAGCTGCGCCGGCCGCACCCGCGCCAGGAGGAGCTGCGCCCGCTGGTGCACCCGCGCCCGCGCCTGATCTCGCTGCGGTGAAGCCCGAGGAAATGCCGACGGCGGTGCGCATGCGCCGGCTCGAGCAGAAAACGCAGGCGCTCAAGGAAAAGGCGTGGCAGCTCAAAGCGCGCGTGCAGATGCTCAAAGAGCAAACCCTCGGTGGTGGCGTCGGTGCCCAAGCGAGCATCGATCACCACGACCAGATGGGCGCGTCGTATCGCCTGACGAAGCTGATCTACTCGCTCGACGGCGCGCAGGTGTTCGCGCGCTCCGACGAGGCGGCGGAGTCGATGTACAAGACCCGCAACTTCGACATCTTCGCCGGACCGATCTCGCCGGGTAACCACACGCTGCAGGTCATCGCGACGTATCGCGGCCACGGCTACGGCGTGTTCGAGTACCTGACGAAGTTCACGTTCACCGCGCGTGGCAGCGCGTCGTTCACGACCGGCGAGGGCAAGATCTCGAAGGTCGAGTGCAAGGGCTACGAGAAGGGCGGCGCCGCGACTCCGATGGAAAAGCGCCCCGCGATCGAGTGCAAGGTTTCCGAGGCTGCGCCCGAAAAGCCCGCGGAGACGAAGCCGACCACCCCGGCGGGCTCGACGCCGCTGCCGCCTCCGGCAAGCGCACCGGGAAAGTAACCCATGAAGCTAACGGTCTTTCGGAGCCTCTGGGCGGCTGCGCTGGCGCTGGCCTTCGCGAGTAGCACGGCCGCTGCCGCGCCCGACGTCAAAGGGCTGCTCCAGTCGTACGAGGCCGAAGCAAAGGCGCTCGCGACGAACATTCCGCAGCCCAACCAGATGAGCACCGAGACCGGGCAGCGCCGGCTCGTCGATGCGCAGGTCGCGTTCTCGATCGGTGACTACGACGGTGCGTCGCTCGTGCTGTTCGACCTCGTCGGCAAGACGCAAGGCCAGGACAAAGAGATCGCGACGTTCTACCTGGCCGAGGCGCTTTATCACAAAGGCGATCGCGGCGCGGCACGCCAGTACTACACCGAGGTCGCGGGCGCCGTCGGCGGCAAGTATTACGTGCCGTCGTTGATGCGGCTCGTCGAGATCTCGATGGTCGATCACGACACGCAAACAGCGGAGGATGCGATCGGCAAGCTCGCGACTGCGTCGCAGACGCCGGCCGTGCCGTACGTGCGTGGCAAGTGGGCCTTCTCGGAAGGCAAGTACGACGAAGCGATCGGCTTTTTCAACGCGGTGCCGAAGGGCTCCGAGTACGACGCCCAGGCGACGTACTACCTCGGCACGACGTTCATCGCGCAGAAGGATCTCGCGAGGGCGACCGAGATCTTCACCGAGCTCACGCAGCGCAAGCCGAAGTCGAACACTGATCGCCGCGTGATCGAGCTCGCGCAGCTGGCGCTCGGCCGCGTGTACTACGAGCGCGAGCAGGCGTCGAAGTCGATCGATAGCTACCTGCTCGTCGATCGCGGCAGCGATCTGTTCCCGACGGCGCTCTACGAAGTGTCGTGGGTCTACGTGAAGAGCAAGCAGTACGACAAGGCGCTCGTCGCGCTCGAGCTGCTCAACCGGCTCGACCCGCAGTCGACGACGTCGCCGACGGTGCGCATCCTCGAGGGCAACCTGCGCATTCGCAAGGCGCAGCTACTCCGCCACGCGGAGATCACCGGCACGCTGTCGGCCGAGGAGAAGTCGAACCCGGCTGGCGAGTACGACAAGGCCGAGAAGATCTTCACCGAGACGCACGATCGGTACTACCCGTCGTTCGTCGCGCTCGATCGCATGGTGCAAGGCACGCTCGATCCGGCGTCGTTCATCGACCAGATCTCCGGTCACAACACGCGCGTGTTCGCGACGTCGGCACCGATTCCCGAGGCAGCCGCACAGTGGCTGCGCGAGGAGCCCGAGGTCCAGCGCGTCGTCAACGTCGAGTCGGATCTCGCCGACATCCAGCGCAGCATCAACGAAGCCGAAGCAACGATCGTGCGCCTCGAAGGCGTGATCGCGACCGGCGATCGACTGACGCTGTATCCGGCGTTGTCGTCGCGGCGCATGCGCATCGCGGCGATCCAGCACTCGCTGATCGGCATCCGCTCGCAGCTCCACGACCAAGCGGGCTCGAGCGATGGCGATCGCAAGGCGCTCGTCGCGCAGTACCAGGCGCTCGGCGATCCCGAGCAGGCGCACGGTACGCGTACAGCCGAGGCGCAGCAGGGCTTCGACAAGATCGAAGACTCCGCGCAGGAAGTCGAAGGCGCGGTGATGTCGATGCAGGCGATGGCGGTTGCGCTGCGCACCTATGCGCCGCAGCTGCCCGACGCCGATCGCACGAAGCTGCAAGGCGAGATCGACGACGTCACGAAAGAGGCGCGCGCGATCGAAGACGAGCTCGCGGACATCCGCGCGGAAGTCGTGCTCGGCAAGGATCTCGCGCCGGTCGGCGATGAAGATCTCATGCGGGCGCGCGAGCTGCGCAAGCAGGTCAAGGCGGCGCTCGACGCCGAGTATCGCAACCTCGGTGGCCGCGCAGGCGCGCTCGCCGAGCAGGCGGCGCGGATCTCGGATCAGCTCGAGGCCGCTGACCAGAACATCGACGCGATGGTCGGCCAGGGCCTCCAAGACGTGAAGCGAATGATCGACGGGGAACGTGCAAACATCGCCGAGTACCGCAAGCTACTCGCCGAGTACGAGCAGGAAGTCCGCACCGTCGGCAGCGAAGTGCTCGGCTTCAGCTTCAAGACCGTGCGCGAGAAGTTCGACGACGTGATCACGCGCAGTGACGTCGGCAACGTCGACGTCTCGTGGTCGCAGCGCGAGGACAACGACGACGATCTCAAGCGGCTCAACCTGGCGCGTGCACGCGACCTCAAGCAGCTGCGCGACGAGTTCAAGTTCATCCTCGACGAGACCGCGACCTCGCCTGCGCAGCCGGCCAAGCCCAAGGAGGCACTACCGGCGCCGGGACCCGAAGGCGCGAGCCCGGACAAGGGCGGCGCGACCGACCAGCGCGTGAAGCCGGCCGGCGACACCAAGAAGGACGCGACCCAACCGACCGTCAAGCCTGACGCGTCGAAGCCGGGTGCGAAGCCGGCCGCGAAGGGAGCCTCGAAATGAAGAAGGCACCTCTCATCGCGTTGCTCGTCGCTGCGACGACAGGTTTGGGCGGCATTGCCGCGGGCCAGCCGGGCAATCAGACGCCTGCGCCTGCACCGGCACCCGCACCCGCGACGCCGGCGAATGAACCGCCCGCCACCGGCCCGGGCCTCGGCCAACCGACGCCGCCGCCGGTCAGCGGTAGCTTGCAACTCACGCCGCAAGAGCTCGAGGAGCTCAAGGGCGTCGAAGCGGACTACGAGCAATTTCTCGAGGCCGCGAAGGCGCACGACGCACGGCTGCGCACGATCGCGCGTCACGAGTTCAACTCGCGGACGGCCGAGCTCGAGAAGCGCTACGCCGAGCGAATCGCGAACGCCGAGAACAGCAAGGCGGCGAAGAACCAGGTCACGAAGGAACGGCTCGAGAAGTTCCTCGCCGACCATCCCAAGCACGAGACGTTCACGCCGGACGCGATGTTCCGGCTCGCCGATCTCTACCTCGACGAGGCCGACGAGGACGTCGATCGCCGCCTCGCCGAAGCGGACAAGAACCCGCCCGATCCGAACAAGCCGGACGCGGCGGCGATCGTCGCCGACTACTCGAAGTCGCTCCAGCTGTGGGAAGACATCCTCAAGCAGTTCCCGAACTACCGGCAGACGCCGTCGACGATCTACTTGCTCGCGTACTACGGCAAGACGAAGGACGAGCGGCGCTCGCTGCAGCTGTTCCTCGCGCTCGCGTGCGCGAATCGCTACAAGTGGTACGACGCGCCGCCGCCGGCGCCCGACAAGAAGGAAGCAATCAAGCGCGTCGAGAGCAAGACGCTGCGCGAGGTCTACGGCGATTGCACGCCGTATCCGAACGCCGATGTCGAGCTCGTGCGTCACGCGTGGGTTCGCGGCATCGCCGACTACCACTTCGCAGTGCCCGGCGAGATCGACGAAGCGATCGCCGCGTACCAGAAGGTCACGAACGGCGGCCAGGACAGCAAGCTGTACGCCGAGGCGCTCTACAAGCTCGCGTGGAGCTACTACAAGCGCGACTTCCTCGAGCAGTCGATCGACAACTTCGACAAGAGCGTCGTGCTCTACGACAAGACGGTCGCCGAGGGCAACACGCCTCCGCTCGAGCTCCGCGAGGAATCGATCCAGTACATCGCGGTCGCGTTCACCGATCCGTGGCTCGGCGAGACCGATACCGATCCATCGAAGGCATTCGAGCGCGCCAAGAAGAAGTACGCGGGCCGCGAGAACGAGCCGCACGTGCGTGACGTGTGGGTCGCGATGGGCCAGGCGTTCGAGGATCTACAGGCGTGGGACCAGGCGGTCGACTCGTATCGCATCGCGATCGGTCCGCCGTGGGAGTTGAATCCGAAGAACCCGATCGTTCACCAGAAGATCGTGAACGCGTTCGAGAGCAAGGGTGACAAGTTCGCCGCCGACAAGGCCGCGGCCGAGCTCGCGACGCGCTATGCGCCAGGCACGGCGTGGTACCAGGCGAACGAGAAGGACCGCGAGGCGATGGATAACCAGCGCCGGATTGCGGAGCGCGCGCTGTATGCGGCTGCGCGCAACACGCATTCGGCGGCGACGACGCTGCGCAAGGATTACGATGCGGCGGGCGCGAAGGACCCGAAGCAGAAGGAGGAGTACCTCGCGATGTACGGGCAGGCAGCCGAGCTGTACCGCCAGTTCATCAACACGTACCCCGAGAGCGACTACATCTACGAGTTCAACTTCCTGCTCGGCGAGACGCTGTTCTACAGCGAGAAGTATCGAGAGGCGATCGTCCAGTACAAGTGGGTCCGCGATCACCGCGACCTCGGCCAGACGTACTACCTCGACGCTGCGCGCTCGGTGCTCGCATCGTACGAAGCAGCGAAGGACAAGGAAGTCGCCGAGGGCAAGCTGCAGCCGCTGAAGGTTCCGACGGTCGCCGAGCTCAAGGCGATCCCGCAGCCGTGGCAGCCGCAGCCGATCCCGCAGATCTATCTCGAGCTGCAGGCCGAGTACGACAACTACCAGAACATCGTGCAGGACCCGGCGGCGGCGCCCGGTCAGGGCATCAACGCCGCACTGATCTCGCTCGCGTACTTCCACGTCGACGACGCGATCGCGCGCTTCACGAAGGTGATGGACAAGTTCTGCGCGGCGGCGCCGATGAAGAAGGGCGAGCTCGCCCCGGCTGCTCGTGCGAAGGACGGCATCCTCGCGATCTACGAGGCGCAGGCGAACTTCGACGCGATCGAGGCGACGAACAAGCGATTCATCAGCGCGAAGTGTGGTGACGCCAACGCGATCCAGCTCGCGATCACGCAGAACCGCTCGCTCAACTTCTCTCGCGCGGCCGACCTCTACAAGAAGCAGGAGTACATCCCGGCTGCCGAGGCGTTCTATCGCTTCTACAAGACGGCGCCGCAGGACGATCCCGATCTGCCGGTCGCGCTCTACAAC
>DASUFX010000825.1:0-4413 GCA_036274355.1 Kofleriaceae bacterium
TGTTGGCAAGAAAGCGCTGCCACCGGCGGACGCGATCGGCGAATACATCGGGCTCACGCGCCTCGGTGCGCGCGGCGTCGCGATCGCCGCGAACACGATGGATCAGGTCGCGCAGCGGTACGCCGGTCGCGAAGAAGAGCCGTTCCAGCGCGCTGCGCGCTATCGCAACGCGTACCTGACCGATCTGTGGCAACAGCTCATCGATACCGGCATCCAGATCGAGCCGATCCTGATCGATGGCCAATGGCGCGAGATCGATACCGGCCAGGATCTCGAACGCGCGCGCGAGCTGTTAGAGTCGCGCCCCAAGGAGTGGACATGACACGCCTCGCTTCGATGTTCTGTCTGTCGGTTGCCGTCGTCGCCGTCGTTGGACTTGCGGGCTGTTCGAAGCCAAGCGAGGCAGATTGCCGTAAGGCGCTCGCGAACATGCAGCGCCTGATGGGCACCGACAACTTGCGTGATGACGGCCGCATCGAGGGCGACGTCCGCCGCTGCAAGGGCGGCTCGAAGAAGAAGGCCGTCGCCTGCGCGATCAAGGCGACGACGCTCGACGAGCTACGCAGCTGCGACTTCTTCCACGTGCCGCTCAACTTCACGCCGCCGAACGTAGGTTCCGCGGGCTCCGCCGGCTCTGACGCAGCCGGCTCCGCAGCCGGTTCCGCAGCAGGCTCGACGGCGGCAGGTTCCGCCGCAGGCTCCGGTTCTACCGCCGGCTCCGCCGGGGGCTCGGCGGCTGGTTCGGCTGCCGCGGGTAGCGCCGCAGGTCCCGGCTCGGCATCGGGCTCGGCAGCACCGGGCGGCTCTGCGGCATCGCCGGGCGCGGCGGCAGGCTCGGCCGCAACCAGCGCGGGCTCGGCAGTCGGCTCGGCGAAGTAGTCGCCTCGTAGTAGTAGTCGCCTATTCCTCGTCGTCTTCGTCGCCGAAGATCACGGCGACTCGGAGCTCGACCGCATCGAACGGCTCGGCGCGAATGACATCGCCCGACGCGGCCGCGTTGCGAACGACGTAACCATCTGGCGTCCAGCGATGCACGAGCAACGTCTTCTCGATCGGCCGCACGATCCAGAAGTACGGCACGTTGGCACGATGGAGCACCGGCATCTTGTCGATGAAGTCATGTTTCTCGGTCGATGGCGAGATGATCTCGCAAGCCCAATCGGGACGTAGACGCTGTGGTCGGCCTTCGGGCCGCCCGGCCATGCGGTCGCGACGCCATCCGATCAGATCATGGCAAAACACTTCGTGCGTCTCGTATTGCATGTCGCACTCGGTGCCGAACCACCAGCCACCGGGCCAACGCTGTCCCTGCGAGCGTTCGAAACGTCGCATCAGATAGCCGAAGAGACGCCCCTGCGTGTTGCTGTGCTGACCGCTCGGACCAACGCGTTCGACGATCACGCCATGTATCAGTTCGGCACGCTTGTCTTCGGGGTCGGTGAACGCGAGCAGATCGTCGTACGTGGCGAGCTTCGCGGCGGGCATCGGGATCATCATAGCCCGCGCGCTCTGCACGGCACACGCCATCGTCGGGCAGCCGTGAACCATGCGAGATGACTCGCCACGACGCGTGCGTGTCCGTCCGGCGAACCGGTAGCCGTCCGCGGCTGGCCGAATCGCGGACGCGAACGCATCACGCTATGCTCGCCGCGTGCATGCGCCGCTCGTGATCGCAAGCGTGCTCGCGAGCTGGACACTCGCGAGTGGTATCGCGCGCGCGGACAAGCCGACGCTCGTTGCGCTCGCGCCAGCGCGAGATGCACGCAAGGCGGTCGCGATCGGCCCCGCCGGTCAGGTCTATCAGCCCGACGGCAAGGGCGCGTGGGTGCGCACGCAGGCCGGCGGCGTCGCCGAGGAGCTCGTCAGTGCGAGCACGATCGGCACCACCGTGATCGCCGGTGCGAAGGGCGCGCCGCCGTTCAAGCTCAAGGGCGGTGCGTGGACCGCGCTGAACCTCGGCCTCAAGGTGAAGGCCACCATCGGCAACGGTTCGCGCCCGCTCGCAATCGTCGGCACGAGTGTGTTCGCGCTCGACAAGCGCCAGCCGGTGAAGCTACCAAACGTGCCGACGACGGTGACGTCGGTAATGGCAGCCGGTGCGTCTGCTCGCGGCGTCGTCATCGCGACTGATCAAGGCCTCCTGCGGCTCGCCGGCAAGATCTTCAAGCCGCTCGCGAAAGCGCCGAAGACCGTGCGCATGCTGATCGATGATCGGTGGGCGCTCGTCGATCGTGGCGCGCTCGATTTGAAGACGATGAAGCCGTTCGTCTGGCCGGCCGGCGTGCAGATTGTGGAAGCGACAACAATCGGCAACGACTTTGTCGGCGTATCGATGCACGGCAAGACGATCGAGCTGATCACGATCAAAGCCGGCAAGGTCGCGAGAGAGACTGTGCCGATCGACAACGCGAAACCGGTGGTCGGCGTGGTCGTCGACAAGCAGGCGCGCGTCGCGATCGCGCTGCGCGACGGTCGCATTGCGCTGCGCGAGAAGGGCACGTGGACCGTGAGCGAGGTGCGCGAGGAGCTCGCAGCGCCCAAGCCGGGTCCTGAACCAGCGGAATCGCCGTGACCGACAAACGCGAGAAGCATCTCGTCAGTCACTTCTTCAACGTGGCCGTGCTGGTCGTCGGCGGCGTCGCGCTCGCGTGGATGCTGAACAAGCTCGGCTGGGACAACGTCAAGCGCGTGCTCGGCGGTGTCGGCGGCTGGTTCGTCGTGATCGTCGCATTCGATGTCGCCGCGCTCGCGTGCGAAGCCGCTGCGATCCACCAGTTCATGCGACCCGAGTCGCGCATGATCAAGTACTGGCGCGTGCTCGCCGCCCAGGCGAGTGGTCGCGCGATCAACATCCTCACGCCGGGTGGCGCACTCGGCGAGCCGACGAAGGTCACGATGATGGTCGCGCACGCACCGCGAGGTCGGGTCGTCTCGGCGATCGTGATGATCAATCTCGCGTCGTTCTATCTATCGGTCGCGATCTTGCTCGTCGGCGTGCCGATCACGGCGCTACTCGTCGACTTGCCGCACGACCTCAAGCTCGTCGTCTGGATCGGGCTCGCGGTGATCATCGCGGTCGTGACCGGCATCGGCGTGCTCATCCAGCGCGGTGCCCTCGGCACCGTCCTCGCCGCTGCGCAGCGCGCGCGCATCGTGTCGGCCGAGCGCGCCGAGAAGTTGAAAGCGAAGCTGGCCAATGTCGATCAGCGGATTCGCGAGCTGCAGGCCGATCGGAGCGAGGGCACGCGCCTCGGGCTCATGTTCGTGTGTGCGGCGCGGTTGTGTGCCTGGGTGGCCACCACGGTCGTGCTCTACACCGTCGGCGTACAGCTGGGCTTCACAGTTCTGTGCGGCGTGTTCTCCGTGGGCGTGTTGATCGGCTGGATCTCGGCGTTCGTGCCGTTCGGGCTGGGCGTCGCCGATGGCAGCAATTACGCGCTGTACAACGTGCTTGGCGCCGCCGGCGCCCACGGCGTGTTCGTGACGCTGCTCGGCCGTGCGCGCAGCCTCACGCTCGCCTTGCTCGGCCTGCTCGTCATGGCTGCCGGCCACGCGTCGAGCCGATACGAGGTACACCGACGCAACAAGCTGATCGCACGGCTCGAAGCCGAGCACGGCTCCGAGTCACCGCTGCGAAGTGGCTGATCGAAGGTCCACGCGTTTCGTGCAAGTAGTACAAGTAGTGCCTGACCCCGCGTTACGGACGGGTTAGCCGGTGATCTTCGCAACTTGCCGCACTGCCACGTAGCACGCTACCTTGGGGCTCGCGATGGCTCCGCATGTCCTGGTGGCTGATGACGACGCCTGGATTTTGCGCATGGTCGCGACCGTTCTCGAGAAGCGCGGCTACAGCGTCGAGACCGCGGTCGACGGCGAGGACGCCCTCAATCGCGCTCTCGCCCACACCCCGGATCTGCTGATCACGGACGTGATGATGCCGAAGATGGACGGCTGGTCGCTCGTCCGTCAGCTGCGCGCGCACGCCGAGCTCGCGATGCTGCCCGTGATCTTTTTGACCGCGCTGTCCTCCGAGGACGATCGCATCCGCGGGTTTCGGCTCGGCGCTGACGACTACGTCACGAAGCCGTTTCGCTTCGAAGAGCTCGACCTTCGCGTCGCCAAGACGCTGCGTCGCACTGCACAAACGATGCAGGAGACACGCGATCAACTCGCAGGCAGTGGTCTTCGCGGTGACCTCTCGCAGGTCGGCCTCAGCTCGCTGCTCGTACTGATCGAGATGGAGCGCAAGACCGGCCTCTTGCAGTTACGTGCACCCGAGGCTGGCCTGTCGGCGCAGATCCTCGTGCGCGAAGGCAAGGTCGTGCACGCGCGGCTCGACGAGAACGACGAGCTCGTCGACGCCGAGTGCGTCTATTACCTGCTGACCTGGGGCGCCGGCGAATTCGAGTTCGT